>JBFYYH010000270.1:0-4176 GCA_041310125.1 Syntrophaceae bacterium
GTCAAATGAGAAGGCGAGCTTGTTGCGCATGCGCCCCCGGAGGGGCGGCTGCTTCGATCTTTCTTGCGGGCGGACGATGAATCGCGAAGAGGCGCGCAGCAGGATCGAGATCCTGAAGGCGGAAATCCTCCACCACAACCGGCGCTATTACCAGCTCGACGACCCGGAAATCACGGACGAGGAATACGATCTCCTCCTCCGGGAACTGACGCGTCTGGAGGCCGAACACGCGGATCTCGCCGCCCCGGACTCCCCCACCCGGCGCGTCGGGGCGCCGCCGCTGGAGAAGTTCGGGCCCTTCGCCCACCTCACCCCGATGCTCAGCCTGGCCAACGCCTTCTCAGACGATGAAATCCGGGAATTCAACCGGCGCTGCCGGAAGTTCCTGGGAAACGATGCGGCGATCCGCTATGTCGTCGAACCGAAGCTGGACGGCCTCGCCGTGAATCTTCTCTACGAACGGGGCATTCTAACGGTCGGCGCGACCCGGGGGGACGGGAGCGTCGGGGAGGAGATCACGCTCAACCTCCGCACCATCCCCTCGATCCCCCTCGCCCTTGCTGGGGATAGAGGCGATGCGAACCCAACGGACGCCCGGGCGGCGGCCCTTCCGGAGAGAATCGAGATCCGCGGGGAGGTCTGCATGGAGCGGGAGGCCTTCCTCAGCCTCAACCGCCGCCGGACCGAGGAGGGGGAACCTCTTTTCGCCAATCCCCGGAACGCGGCGGCCGGCTCGCTGCGCCAGCTCGACTCCCGGATCACGGCCAGGCGGCCGCTGGTCTTCTTCGCCTACGCGATCGGATCCGTCCCGGGAGCGTCGTTCCGGACGCACGGCGAAGTCCTCCGGGCGCTGTCCGCCTGGGGGTTCCGCGTGAATCCCCTGATCGAGACCACGGCGGACATTGAAGAATGCATTCATTATTACCGGCGCATCGGCGCGCTCCGGGAGGATCTCCCCTATGAAATCGATGGGATCGTGATCAAGGTGGACGAACTCGCCCTCCAGGAGAGGCTGGGAGCCGTCTCCCGGAGCCCCCGCTGGGCCGTGGCCTGCAAGTTCGCGGCCGTCCGCGGAGAGACGATGATCGAGGAGATCGTCGTCCAGGTCGGGCGGACGGGCGTCCTCACGCCGGTCGCCGTGATGAGACCGGTCCGCGTCGGCGGCGTCATGGTCGGCCGGGCCACCCTCCACAATCAGGACGAGATCGACCGCAAGGACGTCCGGATCGGCGATACGGTGGTGGTCCAGCGGGCCGGCGATGTGATCCCCGAGGTGGTCGAGGTCGTCAAAGAGCGGCGAACCGGGGCAGAGAGGCCTTTTGCGATGCCGGCCTCCTGTCCCGAATGCGGGTCCCGCGTGGTGCGCCTGGAGGGGGAGGCCGCCCACCGCTGCATCGGGATGGCCTGCCCGGCCCAGATCCGCGAGCACATTGCCCACTTCGTCTCCCGGAGCGCCCTGGACATCGAGGGGCTCGGCGAAAAGATGGCCGCCCAGCTCGTCTCGGCGGGCCTGATCGCCGATCCGGCCGACCTCTTCTGCCTGACGAAGGAAAAGCTCCTCGGGCTGGAGCGGATGGCCGAGAAATCGGCTTCGAACGTCCTGGCCGCGATCGACCGCTCCAGGAACCCGCCGCTCGACCGCCTGATCTTCGCCCTGGGCATCCGGCATGTCGGGGAACAGACGGCAAAGCGTCTCGCCGATGCGTACGGATCCCTCGACGCGATTGCGGCCGCCACGGAGGAAGAGCTGCAGGCCATCCGGGACATCGGCCCCGAGGTCGCCGCGAGCATCGGCGGCTTCTTCCGGGAACCGGAAAACCTCCGGGTGATCGAGAAGCTCCGCCAGGCCGGCGTGGCCGCGCGGGAAGTCTCCAGGCCGAAAGCCTCCCCCCTTGCCGGCAAGTCCTTCGTGTTCACGGGAACCCTCAGCCGGATGGGGCGGAGCGAAGCCGGGGCGCTGGTGGAATCCTTGGGGGGAAGGGTTACCGGCGCCCTGACGAAAACGACTGACTATCTGGTCGCCGGGGAGGCGGGCGGAGCGAAGCTGGAGAGGGCAAGGCGGGAAGGGATCCCTGTTCTCGACGAGGAGGGGTTCTTCGCCTTGATCGGGGTGGAAAAAGGATGAAAAAGCGTTTTCACGTCCATGTCTCCGGACGAGTGCAGGGGGTCTTTTTCCGCGCGAACACCTGGAAAGCGGCCCGATCGCTGGGATTGACCGGATGGGTCCGCAATCTCCCGGACGGCCGGGTCGAGGCGGTTTTCGAAGGGGAAGAGGCGGCGGCCCAAAAGATGCTGGCCTGGTTCCGGACGGGCACGCCGCCCGCCCGCGTGGAGCGCCTGGAGACCCTGGAGGAGCCGGTCGACGGCGAATTTACCGACTTCAGAATCGCCTAAAGAGAGACCTCGGCACAACTTGAAAATCATGATCCCTCCGCGCGCTGGACATTTTTCGACCCTGCACCTCCTCGCTTCGCTGCCGGGAAAAAATTAGCTGCGCTTCGCTCCGCTGATTCTTCGAAGTAGCTCCGCTGATTCTTCGAATTCCGCGCCAAAAGGCGCTCAGGCAGTTTTCCCGGCGGGCGCTGAAGCTGCGGGGGCAAGGGTGCCCCGAAAAATCTCCAATGCGCGCTTCCGGGACATGATTTTCAATGGTCCCAATTGAATCAAATTTACCGGAATTCCCGCAGGACCTCCCCGAAACCCTCCATCGCACCGATGATTGTCGCATCGTCCACGCAGTAGGCGATCCGGATGTGTCCGGGCCCGAAGAAGCCGCTTCCGGGGACGGTCAGGATCCGCCGCTCCTGGAGCGCGGCGGCAAAGCGGGCGTCGTCGGCGATCGGCGTGGGGAGGAAGAGGTAGAACGCCCCCTCCGGCCGCTTCACGGCGTAGCCCGCCGAGGCGAGGCCTTCGCAGAGGAGGTCCCGCTTCCTCCGGTAAACCTCGACGTCCACCTTCACCCCCTGGAGGCCGGCCACGGCCCGCTGCATCAGGGCGGGGGCGTTCACGAAACCGAGGATCCGGTTGCAGAGGATCAGCCCCCCCATGATCTCATCGAGGTCCGTGACCGCCGGGTTCACTGCGATGTAGCCGATCCGCTCGCCGGGCAGGGAGAGCCCCTTCGAGTAGGAGGAGGCGATAAGGCTGTGGGGATAGGCAGCCAGGACGCTCGGCACCGCCAGTCCGCCATAGACGATCTCGCTGTAGGGTTCGTCGGAGATGAGGAAGATCTCCCGCCCGAGTCTCCGGCCGCACTCCGCGAGAAGCGCCGCCAGGCCCCGGACGGCGGTTTCGTCGTACACCTTTCCGGTGGGGTTGTTCGGGGAGTTGATCAGGACCGCCTTCGTCCGCTCCGTGACGGCGCCGCGGATCCTCTCGAGGTCCAGGGAGAAATCCTCCCGGGTCGGGACGATCACGGCCGTTCCACCGGCATTGTCCACGTAGAAGCGGTACTCCACGAAGAAGGGCGCGGGGATGATCACCTCTTCTCCCGGATCGAGCAGCGTCTTGAAGATCACGTTGAGCGCCCCGCCGGCGCCGCAGGTCATCACGACCTGATCCGGCCCGACTGCCACACCCCGCGTGGCGCTCACCTGGGAGGCGACGGCCGCCCGCGTCTCCGGATAGCCCGCGTTGGGCATGTACATGTGCTTGCCGGGAATCCCGGCGCAAGCCAGCTCGCGCAGGCGCTCCGTGAACTCCGGCGGGGGGTCGAGATTGGGGTTGCCGAGGCTGAAGTCGAAGACATTTTCCGCCCCGTACTTCTCCTTCAGGCGGACCCCCTCCTCGAACATCTTCCGGATGAAGGACGCCTGCGAGATGAAGCCGTGGATTTTCTTTGCGATGGCCATGGAAGCCTCCTCCGCTCCGAACCTGTCGTGCGCGGCCCGACCCTGGGTTCTTTCCGGGAACGCCGATTTTCCTCTCACGCCCCGTATCCTCTGTCAAGAGAAATGTGCCCCTCTTCCCGCCGGCCAGAGACCGGCGAGAGGCCTTCCCCCGCACAGAAAAGCACCGCCGCCGCACCCCGGTCCATTCGCCGGCACTCGGATTTGCCCCGCATAGAGGCGCTCTCCCGGCCATCGCCGGAGACATTCCTGAATGTGCTGGAGGGTCGTCGGATCGTCGGATCGGCCTTGACTTTTCAGGAGGGTTCCACTAACCTCGCTCCAGGTC
>JBFYYH010000271.1:0-5414 GCA_041310125.1 Syntrophaceae bacterium
GGTCACCTGATCCTCTCTGTTGCATCATCCGGTCAGACAGGGGTTCCGGGCGGCCGCGGTTTCGTCGAGGCGCCTCACCTTGCAGCGCACCGGGGCCTCCCGCAGAAGCTCGGGGTTCTCCTTCCCCTCCCGGACGATCGCCCGGAAGGCCTCGACGAACCGGTCCAGCTCCTCCTTCGTCTCCGTCTCCGTCGGCTCGATCATGATTGCGCCGCGGACGACGAGCGGAAAATAGATCGTGGGGGGATGATAACCATAATCCATCAGCCGCTTCGCCACGTCCAGGGTGGTGATCCCCTCCGCCTGCTGGTCCCGGTCGGAAAAGACGCACTCGTGCATGCAGGGCCGGTCATAGGCGAGGTGGAGCACCTCCTTGAGTTTCTCCAGGAGGTAGTTGGCGTTGAGGACGGCGAGCCGGCTCGCCTGTTTGAGCCCGTCCGGACCCATGCTGCGGATGTAGCTGTACGCCCGGACGAGGACGCCGAAGTGGCCGTGAAAGGCAAGCAGACGGCCGATGGTGTCCGGAAAGTCCTCGCGGAGCTGATACATTCCGTCCGTCTCGACCACCCGGGGAACGGGGAGGAAACGCGCCAGCTCTTTGCGGACCGCCACGGGGCCGGAGCCGGGTCCTCCCCCGCCATGGGGCGAGGAGAAGGTCTTGTGGAGGTTCAGGTGGAGGATGTCGATCCCGATTGCCCCGGGCTTCACGATCCCCATGACGGCGTTCATGTTCGCCCCGTCGCCGTAGACGAGGCCGCCCCGCTCGTGGACGATGCGGGCGACCTCGCGGATGTTCTCCTCGAAGAGCCCCAGGGTGTTGGGATTGGTGATCATGATCCCCGCCGTGTCTTCGTCCATCAGCGCGCCGACGGTCTCCGTGGCGATGATCCCCCTCCCGTCGGATGGAACCGGGACGGGGGCATAGCCGCAGAGGGCGGCGCTCGCCGGATTCGTCCCGTGGGCCGTGTCGGGGACGAGGATCTTTCTCCTCTGCCTTCCCCGGCTGCGGTGGTAGGCGTGGAGGATCAGCATCCCCGCCAGTTCCCCCTGCGCGCCGGCCGCCGGCTGAAGCGTCACCGCGTCGAGGCCAGCGATCTCGGCCAGGTCCCGCTCCAGCCCGGTCATCAGGCGGAGCGCCCCCTGCGAGAGCTCCGGCGGCAGGAACGGATGGGCCGCGGCGAATCCCTTGAGGGCTGCCTGCCGCTCGTTCGTCTTCGGGTTGTACTTCATCGTGCAGGATCCGAGCGGGTAGAGGCCCGTGTCCACGCCGTAGTTCCAGGTGGAGAGGCGGGTGTAGTGGCGGACCACCTCCACTTCGCTGAGATCCGGAAACGGAGGGCCGTCGCCCGTCAGCTCCGCGGGCAGGGGGCTTTCTGGGACGTCCCGCTCCGGCAGCGAAAAGCCGCACCGCCCTTTTCTTCCGCGCTCCCAGAGGAGAGGCTCGTTCAGAATCAGGCCGGAAGTCCCAAGGGCCTTGCTCATGACCGCACCCCCTTCACCAGGGCGTCCAGATCCGCCCGGCCCGCCGTCTCCGTGACGCAGAGCAGATAATGCCCCGCCAGTTCCGGGTAGTGGGAGCCCAGCGGCAGGCCGGCGACGATCCTCTTCTCGAGGAGGCGGCGGTGGATTGCGTCGAAGCCGCCGGGGGCGCTGACGACGAATTCGTTGAACGTAGGCGCCGCGAAAGGAATCGTGCAGCCCGCCTCCCGCAGCGCATTCTTCAGGTATTCCGCCTTGTCGCGGTTCAGGGAAGCCAGTTCCCGAATGCCGGTTCCCCCGAGGAATGCCATATACATCGCCGCAGCGAGGGCGCAGAGGCTGTTGTTGGAGCAGATGTTGGATGTCGCCTTTTCCCGGCGGATGTGCTGCTCGCGCGTGGCAAGGGTGAGGACGAACCCTTCCTTCCCGTCCCGGTCCTTCGCGCGGCCGACGAGGCGTCCCGGCAGGCTCCGCAGGTACTCCTTCCGGCTCGCCAGGATCCCCAGGGCCGGGCCTCCGAAGGAGCGGGGAATGCCCAGGCTCTGCCCCTCCCCCCCCACGATGTCGGCGCCCTGGCTTCCCGGGCTCCTCAGGAGTCCGTAGGCCAGCGCCTCGCTGAAGGTCGCCGCCAGCAGGGCGCCGGCCGCATGCGCCTTTTTCCCCGCCTCCCGCAGGTCTTCGATGCAGCCGAAGAAGTTCGGCGACTGCACGGCCAAGGCCGCGAGCCCGTCCAGGCCTTCGAGGCGGGAGAGGTCCGTCAGCCCCGTTTCAAGAAAGGGGAGTTCCAGGAGTTCAACCTCGGTGGGGGCGAAATAGGTCCGGACCACCTGCCGGTAATGGGGGTGAATCGTGCGGGAGAGGGCCACCCTTTTCCGCTTGGTGATGCGGACCGCCATGAGCAGAGCCTCGGCGAGCGCCGTCGCGCCGTCGTAGTGGGAGGCCGTCGCCACATCCATCCCCAGGAGGCGCGCCGCGAGGGTCTGGTATTCGTAGATTCCCTGCAGCGTGCCCTGGAGCATCTCCGGCTGGTAGGGGGTGTACGAGGTCAGAAACTCGGAGCGGCCGAGCAGGTGGGTCACGGCGGCGGGAATGCGGTGGTCGTAGCTCCCGGCCCCCAGATAGACCTTGTAATCCGGGGAAACCGCCGTCATTCCGGCGAGGCGGTCCATGTGATCGTCCAGCTCCCACTCGCTCAGCGCGGTCGGCAGCCGGAGCTCCCCCTGCAGGCGGCAGTCGGCCGGAATGGACCCGAAGAGATCGGCGATCCCTTCGACGCCGATCACGCCCAGCATGGCGGCGATGTCTTCATCGGTATGGGGAAGGTAACGCATTCAGACCTCTCCTCTCAACCGCGAATGGTAATCCGCCGCCGTGAGGAGCTTTTCCAGCTCCGCAGGATCGTCCGGCCGGAGCTGAATCATCCAGCCGTCGCCGTAAGGACTCTGGTTGAGGAGGGCCGGATCGTCGACCAGCGGCCCGTTCACGGCAACGACCTCCCCCGCCAGCGGCAGGAAACACTCGGAGACCGCCTTAACCGACTCGACCGTGGCAAAGACCGCCCCCTGCGCGATGCGGGCGCCGACGGGCGGCAGCTCCACATAGACGACATCCCCGAGCTGGTCCTGGGCGTAATCGGTCAGCCCCACGCGCACCAGATCGCCCTCGGGCCTCACCCATTCATGGTCGGGGCTGTACCGGAGCTCCTCCGGCAAATGGATCTCTTCAACCTTCTTCATCTTACCTCCTTTAGAATCCTTTGGAAGCCATGTCCTGGAAGCGTGCATTGGAGATTTTTCGGGGTACCCTGCCCCCACAGCGGAGCGCCCGCAAAGGCAACTGTCTGAGCGCCTTCAGGCGCGAGTTTTGCCTTTGCAGCGAAGCGAGGAGGCGCAGGGTCGAAAAATGTCCAGCGCGCGGAGGGAGCATGACTTCCTGAAGCTCTATATCAGCCGGTGCATCTGCTCCATCAGACCAGCGAACTCATCCTCCGCAAAACAGTAGCGCATCTCGAGGAAGCGCTTGCGGAAGGCCGCCACCTCCTCCCGAACCGACCGGCTGCCGGCGATCACGTCCCGGATGTACTGGGCCAGCGTCCGGAAATCCTCCGGCGCCATGCCGAAACGGGTCATCTCCTGCACCCCCAGACGGAGCGCGCCGGCGGCGGTGAATCCCTCCTCGTCCGGCGCCGCCTGGTAGTTGCAGATGATGTTGCTCTCCTCGAGCCGGCGGGCCGCCTCCACTGCCCGGGCATATTCCACCTTCACGACGACCTGATGGGTCTCGGTGAAAGAGATCGCCGGATCGCCGGCCACCTGCAACCCCGCGTCCTTGAGCGCCTGGGCAAAGGCCTTCGCATTCCGGATGACCGCCTGCTGATAGGCGTCCCGGAAATGGTTCATCTCATAGGCGGCCATCAGCAATCCCAGGAGGGTGCCCAGGTGGTGGTTGCTGACGCCCCCTGGAAAGGTCCTGTTCTCCACAGATTCCCAAAGGCCGTACTGTCTTTCCCCTTCCCGCCAGTTCCCCGCGATGATCCCCCTCTGGGTGCCGAAGAAGGTCTTGTGGGTGGAGGCGGTGACCAGGTCCGCCCCTTCGGCGAACGGCTCCTGGAAGTGGGGTCCCGCCAGCCCCAGAACGTGGGCCATGTCGTAGAGGATGACCGACTCGATTCTCTGCTCCCGGAGGAATGCCCGGATCTCCCGGACGGGTTCGCGGTGGAGAACCATGCTCTTGCCGAAGAGGATCAGCTCGGGCCGCTGCTCGTCGATGAGCCGGAGGGTCGCCTCCACGTCGATCTTGTAGGGGTTCTCCGGCAGGACCGGAAAATTCACAACGGCGGGCTTTTCCGTCCGCGGATCGATCCGGATGAAATTAAAGAGGGCGCCCATCGGCTGGGCGCTCAGGTGGCCGCCCCGGATCATGTGGTTGTTCAGGACGGAGCGGATTCGCCGCGGCTCCGTCTTCCGGTCCCCCCGGTTGAGATAATCCACCAGGGCGCTGAAGACGACGGCATTGGCCATCTGGCCGCTGATCACCCGGGGCTCCACCTTCCGGCAGCCGAGGTAGCGGGTCATCTCCTCCTTCAGCAGAATTTCGACACCCTCGATAAAGTCCGTTCCCTGATAATAGAAAATATCCGCATCATAGTAGGATCGGATGGCGCGGTGCTCGGCATAGCGGCAGGCCGGATCCACCATCGTCAGGCGCCGCACCATCGGCGAGGTGGTCTGTTCGGAGGGGATCAGGTTGATGCACTCGGTCCGGCGCCAGAGGGTGTTTCGAACCGCCTTCTCCAGCAGATCAAAGGTTTTCCCCTGCCACGCGCCGGAAAGCGATTTCCCCGGGACCTCCGCGGGACGGGAGAGGATCGGCATCGCATAGGGCGGGGCGTCGGAGCGCAGGTGCCAGGGGACCACGACCGCCTCTACCCGGTTTCCCCGGATCTCGATCTCCACCGGATCATCTTTCTTCAAGCGGCTGTCGACCAGCATCAGGCCGATGGCCCGCATCTCCCGCTCCCCGGTGAAACGGGTCGCAAGCCCCGTTCCCTCGGTCTTCCAGCAGGGGACCATCGTCCCGCTCGTCACGAAGCCGATCTCCTCACCACCCCGAAAGACGCGGAATCCCGCCCGGGCGATCCCTTTTCCGCGAAGGGCAAAAGGCATGATCCGCCGCGGAAGATCCCCCAAAGCGCTGTAATCCTCATCCTGAAACTTGTTCAAGGCCGCAAACTGGACGGCCAGGGCTTCGCGGCCGACCCAGTCCCCCTTCAGGGGCGAAAAGCTCACGGCAAAACGGGCGAGCGGGCAGGCAAAAATGGGGATCTCCTCTCCGGCCGGATCCCCTCCCAGTTCATGGCAGTACAGGGGCATGCCGGCCTCCAGTCTCAGGGTGTCCCGAGCACCCAGCCCCACCGGAGAAGACCATTTCTCCAG
>JBFYYH010000272.1:0-6736 GCA_041310125.1 Syntrophaceae bacterium
TTCGTACGCGGGCAGGCACGCCACGAATTCGGCGATCCTTCCCAGAGGGACGACGATGTCCTCCTGGATGTCCAGGGGGTGATGCTCCTCGATCCGGAGCGAGATCGCCTTGCGCACCTCCCACATCCTGGCCCGCCGGTCGGCATCCGGGGCAACCAGGGCATCGCCCGCGCCGCCGGCCAGGCAGATCCCCCGGATCGCCTCGATCTCCCGCCGAATCGTCTCCGGGTCGCCGTCCGATTCGATCAGGAGCATCGCGCCGGCTTCCCGGACCCCCTCGAAGGGGAGGAGATCGCCGACCAGCTCCAGGCACCGGGAATCCATGAATTCCAGGGTGGAGGGCATGTGCCCGCGCATCAGGATCGTCGTGATCGCCTCCATCGCGGGGGAGAGCTTCGGAAAGAGGGCCACCAGGGTCGTCACGTCGGCGGGATGGGGGATCAGGCGGAGGATCAGCTTCGTGATCACGCCGAGCGTCCCCTCGGAGCCGACCAGAAGCCGCGTCATGTCGTAGCCGACCACCCCCTTGCGCGTCCGGACGCCCGCGGCGATGAGTTCCCCGCTGGGGAGGACCGCCTCGAGCCCGAGGATGTAGTCGCGGGTGGTGCCGTACTTGACGCAGGCGGGACCGCCGGCGTTCGTGGCGGCGTTTCCCCCAATCGAGCAGGTGTCGTTGCTCGCCGGGTCGGGGGGATAGAAGAGGCCGTGCTCCCGGACCGCGTTCTTCAGCTCCAGGTTGGGGACCCCCGGCTCGACGACGGCGATCATGTTCCGGGGCTCGATCGCGAGGATACGGTTCATCCGGGCCAGAGAGAGGACGACGCCGCCGTGAACGGGCAGTGAGCCTCCCGCGAGGCCGGTCCCCAGACCCCGCGGCGTCACGGGGAATCTGCATTCATTCGCGAGGCGCAGGAGCGCCTGGATCGGCGGAACTTCCGTCGCTTCAACGGCCAGCTCGGGGCGGTGGAAGGCGCCGGGGGTCTTGTCTTTTCCGAATTCTTCCAGCTTTTCGGGATCGACGATGAGATGCAGGCCGGGGATCGAGGCGATGCGGGCCCGGATGTCGGCGGTGATCGGGGTGTATTCGGGCATGGTGTTTCAGATCCTCTGGTGTTCGAAGCCGGGGAGCCGGAGGCGGTCCTCCACACGCCCCAGAACGAGGCTTGCGACCGAGGTCATCGCCAGGTAGCAGACCCCGATCATCAGGAAGATCTCCGTGTACTTGAAGGAGTTCGAAGCGAGGATCTTTCCCTCGCCGGTGAGTTCGATGCAGGTGATCATGTAGGCCAGGGAGGAGTACTTGATCAGGTAGATGATCTCGTTTCCGCAGCCGGGGAGGGCCCGCCGGATCGCCTGCGGGAGGATGATCGAGAAGATCATCTGGACCTTGCTGAAGCCGAGCGACTGGGCGGCGAGCATCTGCCCCCGCTTGATCGAGAGGAGCGCCCCGCGGACGTACTCCGAGTGGTAGGCCCCGCTGCAGAGAGAAAAGCCCAGGACCGCGGCCGTGAAGGGGGTCAGGTAGATCTGGATGTAGGGGAGACCGAAGTACCAGATGAAGAGCTGGACGACCAGCGGGATCCCCCGGAAGAGGGCCACGAAGGTGTTCGCGGCGGCCATGACCGGCCGGCTTCCGTAGACCCGGAGAACCCCGACCAGGACCCCGATCGCCAGGCCGAAGAGCGCTGAGGGGACGATGAGCTGGAGGCTCACCCAGAACCCCTTGAGCAGGGCCGGATAGACCTCGGTCTGGATGTAGAGCCACTCCTCGATCATCCGCGCTTCTCCCCATAGAGATCCGTGATCTTGGAGCAGAACTCCCTCGTCCGGGCGTTCTGGGCGTCGAAGAAGATCTTCTCGGGCGTTCCCCGCTCGATGATCTGCCCGTCCTCCATGAAGACGATCTCGCTGGAGAGCGAGCTGGCGAAGCCGATCTGGTGGGTCGCCATGATCATCGTCATCCCGTTGTTCCCGAGATCGCGGATCACCGAGAGGACTTCGCCGATCAGCTCCGGGTCGAGCGCTGAGGTGGGCTCGTCGAGGAGCATCACCTTCGGGTCCATCGCCAGAGCCCGGGCGATCGAGACCCGCTGCTTCTGGCCGCCGGAGAGCTGGGCGGGGTACTTCTGCATGTGCTCCTTCAGGCCGACCCGCTCCAGCTCCATCACGGCCCGCTCATTGGCCTCGGCCCTCGCCATCCCCTTCACCTTGACCATCCCGATCCGGACGTTTTCCAGGGCGTTCAGATGGTCGAAGAGGTTGAAATCCTGGAAGATCATCCCGACCTTCTGCCGGTAGGCGTAGAGGTCCCGCTTGTGGTGGTAGTGGACCTCCTTCCCCTCCAGCCAGATGCGCCCCTCGTCGGGGCGGACGAGGAAGTTGATGCACTGCAGGAGCGTGCTCTTCCCCGCGCCGGAGGGGCCGATCAGGATCTTGAGATCCCCCCTGTTCACGTCGAGCGACGCCCCCTTGAGGACGTCCTTTCTCCCGTAGCGCTTCGATACGTTTTCGATTCTTAAAATCGGTTCAGACATACTGTCCTTAAAATCTTCTGAAATCGGCCCGCGCGCGGAGGGGTCATGATTTTCAGGGTTTTCAACTACATCCCGTGCGGGGAATACCCGGGAATCCGGACCCGCTCCTCCAGCGCCCGGAGCGACTTCGTCCCGATCCAGGTAAGGACGAGAAAGATGATCCCCGCCGTCAGATAGAGGGGAAGCTGCTGGTAGGTCCTAGTCGCCACGAAATGGGCGCGCGCCATGATCTCCGCCACGCCGAGGGCGTAGGTCACCGCCGAATCCTTGAGGATGATGGAGTACTCGTTGGACCAGCCGGGGATGGAGAGGCGGAGGGCCTGGGGGAGGATGATGAAGGCAATCGCCTTGAGATCGCTCATCCCCAGCGCGCGGGCCGCCTTGAGCTGCCCCTCCGGGAGCGAGAGGATCGCGCCGCGGAAGATTTGGGACTGGTAGGCGGAGCTGATCAGCCCCAGGACGATGATCGCGACCGTGAACGCGGAGAGGTTGATGTCCAGGGCCGTGCAGAGGCCGAAGTAGAAGAGGAAGAGGAAGACCAGCAGCGGGATCCCCCGGAAGAACCAGACATAGACGCCGATGATCCTGCGGAGCGCGGGAGGACCGTAGACCTGACCCGCCGCAAGCGGAACCCCGAGGAAAAGGCCCAGGGCCATCGCGCCGGCCACGACCACCAGGGTCACCGCCGATCCCTGGAGGAGGTACGGCAGGGCGTCCGCTATGGCGGTGAGTCCTTCCGGCATCCGATCACCCCGAAAAATGCGTTCCCGGAATTCCGCGGGAACGCCTTCAAACACGGAAGGCCCCAGGAACATCCCCGAGGCCTTCCCGTCGCCGCCTGAAAAAAGAAATCACTGCGCGCCGGCAAACGGCCGGCCCGCCATCGAAGGCGAGACCGCCCCTCCGCGGCCCGTCCGAACCCCCCTCACCCTACTTATCGAGGTAGGTCTTCTTCAGCTCGGCCCAGTAGGGGGACTTCATGAGCTTCTTGAGCCCTTCGTTGACCTTTTTGAGGAACTCGGTGTCCTCCTTGCGGATGGCGTAGCCGAAATCCTCGTCCTTCATCCCGAAGCCGCCGAGGATCTTGACGGGCTTCTTCTTTACGGCGTCGAGCGCCGGGGCGTCGTCCATCGCGGCGGCCACGATCCGGCCGTTGACCACGTCCTCGACCGCGAGGGGGGCGGAGTCATACTGCACGAGCTCGAACTTCTTTCCGCCCTTCTTGATCAGGTTCTCCTCGATCCACTTCGCCTCGGTCGTCCCCCGCTGCACGCCCACCTTGTTCCCGTCGGCCAGCGCCTTCTCCGCGGTGAGCTTCGAATCCTTCTTGGCCACCAGGACCTGCTTGATTTTCCAGTAGGGGATCGTGAAATTGACCTGCTTCTTGCGTTCGTCGGTGATGCTCATCCCCGAGGCCACGATGTCGATCTTCTTCGCCTTGAGGCTGGGGACGATCCCGTCCCAGTCCATCGGCTGGTGCTTCACCTTGAAGCCCATCTCCTTGGCGATCCAGTCCAGCGCCTTCACGTCGAAGCCGTCCGGATTGCCGGATTTGTCCACGAAGGCGAAAGGCGGAAAGTTGGCGTCGATCCCGTTGATGTAGACCTTTTCCGCGGCAACGGCGGAAGTCGCGGAGAGGACCAGCAACACCGCAAGCGCGCAAAACACACCCCAAAGCCCCTTCTTCCTCATAGATCCCGATCTCCTTTCTTTCCGTTGATGGATGGTCGCCCGCCCCACACGGACCGATTTCCGGAGCCGATCCAGATGCTTGCAGCGAATAAATCGGCGATGTTCCGTCCAGGGCGGTGAAGCATAAACAATATCGGGGGGGCTGTCAAGACGAAAGGCAAAGACTTTTAATTCAACCCCTTCGGTAACATTTTTCAATGAGCAAACCGAACTGGAGGGGGATCCGGAAGCCCAAGGGACCGGAACGAGCCCCCTCCCCGGAACCAAGGTCGAAGGATGAAGCGCAACGCGGCATCCGGGCTTTTTACGTAGCCGTCAAAAAATGGAAGCCGAAGTGTTGCTATTTTGGGGCGGTGTGCTTATGATACCGCCATGCCAAGACGACTTGACCCCTATGCAAATCGCAATCTCCCGGCGTACTGGACATTTTTTTCGCTTCCGGAATCCGATCTTCAAGCCGCAAAAAAGTCTCGGCTTGCATGCAATTTTGGCGGGTTCCTGCTTCTCCTGGCGGCGCTCCTGCTCTTCGCGATCGGCGCCCCGGCAGCGGACGACCCCTTTCCGAAGCCCGGTGGAGCCGTCAACGATTTCGCCGGCGTAATCGCCGCTCCCGACTCCGCCCGGATGGAGAACCTCTCGCGAGAGCTTCTCGCGAAGACCGGCACGGCGGTCGTCGTCGCCGCGGTGAAGACGACGGGCGGCATTGACCCGGATGACTACGTGAACCGCCTCTACCAGGCCTGGGGGATCGGTAGGAAGGGGGAGGACAAGGGGGTCCTGATTCTGCTCGCCATGAAGGAGCGGCGGGTCCGGATCGAAACGGGGTACGGCGTGGAGGGCTTCCTCCCCGACGGCCTTGTTGGCGAGATCCTCGACCGATACGCCCTCCCCCGCTTCAAGGAAGGGGACTACAGCGGAGGGCTTGCCGAAACGATGGCCGCGCTCGCTTCCCTTATTGCCAAGGACGCGGGGGTCTCCCTGGATGGGGCTCCCCCGATGGACCGGAAAACTTCCCGCAGCAGGGAAAAACAGGGAATCTTTCCCCTGCTGTTCCTGCTGGCCGCGGCCTTTTTCCTCCTCGGCACCCGCAGGGGCAGGGCGATGCTCCCCTGGATCCTCCTCTTGACGATGAGCGGTGGCGGCCGACACGGAGGGGGAGGTTTTGGGAGTTTCGGCGGGGGCGGTTTCGGCGGCTTCGGCGGGGGCATGAGCGGCGGGGGCGGTGCGGGCCGGGGATTCTGAACGAGGAGAGGATATGGCCAAGATACCCAAAACAGCGGAAGAGGTTTTCCCCGAGATCATCGGGGATTGCGAAAAGGTCTTCGGCAAGGACCTGCTCTCCGTCATCCTCTACGGGAGCGGCGCCGGGGGGGATTACGTCCCCGGAAAATCGGACCTCAATTTCCTGATCACGCTCAGCGGAGAGGGCATCGAAAAGCTGGATGGCGCCCTGGAGGCGGTCGCCCGATGGCGAAAAAGAAATGTGGCGATCCCCCTGTTCATGACCCGTTCCTTCCTTTCGGGGGCATTGGACGCCTACCCGATTGAATTTCTCAACATGAAGCGGCAATACCGGGTCGTTCACGGCGAAGACGTTTTGTCTGCACTCTCCTTCGATCCTCGCCACGTCCGGCTCCAGATCGAACGGGAACTCCGGGGAAAGCTCCTGAATCTGCGGAGCGGATATCTCGGCACCGAGGGGGACGCGGGGCGGATCCGCGGGCTGATCGGCGCCTCGCTCACCGCATTCGTCTCGCTCTTCAGCGCCCTGCTCTACCTGAAGAAGATCGACATTCCCCAGGGGAAGCGGGAGATCCTCTCGGCGGCGGGCAATGCCTTCGGCTTCGACGCTTCCGTTTTCCTCCAATGCGAGGAGATCCGCAGAAAGGCGGACCGCTTTTCCCGGGACGAGGTCCGGGCGATCTTCCGCAACTACCTCAAAGAGGTCGGCCGCCTCTGCGAGCAGATCGACCGGATGGAGGTATAGGAAAACCTATTCAACAAGGAGGCTCAACATGACCAGCGGAAAGAGAAATTTGCTCATCGCCGTCGTCATCATCCTGGTGCTGGCGGGTTCCCTCTACTCCTTTTTCAAGGGGACCTACAACCAGTTCGTCGCCCTCGATGAAGCGGTCAAATCTTCCTGGGCGCAGGTGGAAAACCAGCTCCAGCGGCGCTATGACCTGATCCCGAACCTGGTGGAGACGGTCAAGGGATACGCGAAGCAGGAGCGGGAGGTTCTGGTCGAGGTGACGAACGCCCGCGCCCGGGTGGGGGGGGCGGGGACGGTCCCGGAGAAGATCGAGGCGAACAACCAGTTGTCCGGCGCCCTGGGCCGGCTGCTGGTGGTGGTGGAGAGATATCCGGATCTGAAGTCCAACCAGAATTTCCTCCGCCTCCAGGACGAACTCGCCGGAACGGAAAACCGGATCTCCGTGGAGAGGCGGCGCTACAACGAAGCCGTCCAGACCTACAATGTTGCGATCCGGAGTTTCCCGGCGAACCTGCTG
>JBFYYH010000273.1:0-3183 GCA_041310125.1 Syntrophaceae bacterium
GCCCGGCCGCGCTTTCCCTCTTTAACCACCCCGAAGAGATGACCGGCTATGCCCTGCGAAACGCCGCCCCGGAGAGCCAGCTCGCGCTCTTCGACGGGGAGCGGGGAAAAATGGCGGACTATCTCAGGAAGCTGGCGGCCGACGAGGCGGAGCGAAAGAAGGTCTTCGGTCCCGTAGAGGATGCGCTTGAGAAGTGGGCCTCGCTTCAGGGGACCAGGGAGCAGCAGAGCGCCGTGTTCGGAAGCGTGGAAGAGGCCGCAAAATTCGCCGATTCCGCTTCTTCCGCGCCGGAGCGCCTCGACCCGTTCGGCCTGTTCTCGCGCAACGCTCTGGCGGCGGCCCAGGCGATCATTCCCCTCTCGCTCTTTTTCATCTTCGTGCTGATCGTCGTCCTGCGGGACCGTCTGCCGCGGGCGGATGAGATCCTCCTCGGGCTCCTGCTGGCCGTCATCGGAATGGGTCTGTTCAACATCGGCATCGAGCTGGGGCTGGCCAAGCTCGGCAATCAGGTCGGGGAGAAGATCCCCTCTTCGTTCAAGGCGGTCGAACTGGTCGACCAGAAGAAGACGATCCATGACTTCCAGCCCGGCGTGGTCCAGACCGCCGTGACCGAGAAGGGGGAAAAGAGGGCCTTCTTTTTCCTGAAGGAGAAGGACGAATACCGGCAGATTCCCTACCATGAACGCGACTACAACCCCGATACCCGCCAGTACACCTATGTTCCCACCCGGGGGCCGCTCTTTGGCGCCACGGGCGGACTGGGAGGGATCCTGGTCGTGCTCCTGTTCGCCTTCGTCCTTGGATACGCGGCCACGCTGGCCGAACCCGCCCTGAACGCCCTTGGGGCAACCGTAGAGGAGCTCACGGTCGGTGCCTTCCGCAAATCCCTCCTCATGCAGACCGTGGCCCTGGGCGTCGGCGGCGGCATCGCGATCGGCGTGGCAAAGATCATCTGGGACATTCCTCTGGTCTGGCTGCTGGGACCTCCCTATCTCCTGCTCTTGTTCATCACCTATCTCTCCACAGAGGAGTTCGTGAACATCGGCTGGGACAGCGCCGGGGTGACCACCGGGCCGATCACCGTCCCCCTGGTGCTGGCGATGGGCCTGGGGATCAGCGGCCAGGTCGGGGTGGTTGAGGGGTTCGGCATTCTCGCCATGGCTTCGGTCTGTCCGATTCTCTCGGTGCTGGCCGTGGGGCTGTTCGTCAACCGCAGGAGGGCGGCGGCCCTTCGTGAACCTGAACCGTCCGGGAAGGGGGTGGCCGCATGAGAGAGTCTCCGAAAGCGGTTTCCCGGATCAGCGGAATCGTCCACCGGGGAGGGGCGGCGCCCGTCATCCGGGCGCTGGCCGACCACGGCATCGTCGAAGGCCATCTGGCGGCGGGCCGCGCCGCCGTTCTTCAGGAGAAGAAGCGGTTTCTCGGGGCGGGAGAAAAGATCGTCCTCGCTGAAGACCCGATCGAGATCTTCTCCTTCCTCGTCGATCCCGCGTCCGAAGAGGCCGCGCTCAAGCTCGTCCTGAAGGTCGCCGGGATGGAGATCCGCGGCCGGGGCATGGCCTTCGGCGAAACGGTCCAGCTGCTGGGCGGGCACGAACTCTGCGCCGAGAACCGACCCGAACCCTTTACGGCGGAGTGCGGCATTCGCCTCATCCCGGATCTGGTGGGCATCTGCTGCATCGTCCAGCGGGGTCAGGGGGACGAGGTGGCGAGGGTTTCGCTCGACACCGGGACCTGCGTGCCGGCGATCACCTTCGGCCGCGGGACCGGGGTCCGGGACAAACTGGGGCTCCTGAGGATCACGATTCCCGCCGAGAAGGAGGTGATCCACATCGTCACGGACCGCCACAGCGCGGATGCGGTGATGGGCATGATGATCGATGTCGGTCGGCTCGATGAGCCGGGCAAGGGGTTCATCTACGCCTACCCCCTCGGGCGGGGGATCGTAAACACGAAGATCCAGCGGGGGATGGCCCGGCACGCCGCGAGCATTGAGCAGATCATCGCGGTGGTCGACGAGATCAAGGGCGGCACGACGTGGCGCCGCCGTTCCGGCACCGCGGTGAGCGGGAACGGGGGGGAATCGTACCTGCTGGACCTGATCGACCTGACCCTGGTCTGCGACGAGGGGAGGGGGGAGGATCTGGTGAAGGCGGCCATGGAGGTGGGCGCGGCGGGCGCCACGATCAGCCACCAGAAACACATCCGGCCGCAGGATTCTCCGTTCAGCCGGGTTTCGCCGGCCCGCGAGTGCTGCAACATGATCGTCTCCCGTCCGCAGGTCCCCGCGATCGGCGAGGCGCTGGAAAGGGCGGGCGCCTTCGACGACCGGGCGCACGGCCAACTGTACGGCCGTCCGGTTCCGAAGGCTTTCACCTATCTGGGAAAGGCCTGAGGGATGGCGAAGGGGCAGATCACCCGAAGGCAGAAGGACATCTCCCGCGTACTCCGGGACAAGAAGCGAATCCCCCCTCCGCTGAAAAAGCCGACGGATAGAAAGGGAACAGGAAAGTGAAAGAGAGAGGTCCTGGATTAACCTGGTCCTTGCGGGACCGTCGGCGGATCGCGGCGGAAGGGCTGACCGCGGCGGAAGCGGAAAGGCAGATGGCCCTCTTCCGGCGCGGCGTGCCTCCCGTCCGTCTGAACCGGCCCTGCCGGGTGGGGGACGGGATCGTCCTTTTCCCGGAGGAGGAGAAAGCGCGTCTTCTCGGGGCTTACGACGAGACCGTTCGCACGCGCCGTCTGATGAAATTCGTGCCCGCCTCCGGAGCCGCGACACGGATGTTCCGCGAGTGGTACCTTGCCCTCGAGGGAAACACGTTCAGCGGGGAGTCCGGGGAGCGCTTCCTGGGGGACTTGCGCAGATACGCCTTCTTTACGGACCTGGAAGAGATCGTGGCGGCGAAGGGAGGGGATCTCCAGGACCTGATCGGGAAGCGCGATGTGGCGGCCGTCCTGAAGCGGATCCTGGGGGAAGAGGGGCTTCGTTACGGGCTGCGTCCCAAGGCGCTGCTGAAATTCCACGTCTATCCGGACGGATGCCGGACCCCGCTTGAGGAGCACCTGGTCGAGGCGGCCCTCTATGCCCGGGATGCGGAAAACGTTTCCCGCATCCATTTCACCGTTTCGCCCGACCACGAAAGCGCCGTCCGGGAACTCCTCTCCCGGGCGATCCGGGAGGTT
>JBFYYH010000274.1:0-3284 GCA_041310125.1 Syntrophaceae bacterium
CATGCCGGCGATCTTCACGATCAGCGCCAGGTTGTGGACGTGGAAGGGGAGGGGCTTTTTGACCTCCCCTTCCACCAGGGCGCTGCGGACGAAGATCCGCGAGGCCTCTTCGGGGTCGATCCGGCCGAAGGGGACGGGCCTCGCCTGGACGATGACCAGGCCGAAAAGGGTCACCTGTTCGGAGGCGACCACCTCGCCCCGGTCCTTTTCCCAGCGGGGGGCAAAATGGGTGCGGCGGCAGAGATGCCCTCCGAGTTCCTCCAGCCAGGCCGGGTCGATGTTCGCCGCGGTCCGCGCGAACAGGCGGCTGGTCTCGACCATCTCCGCGGCCACGATCCAGCTCCCGCCGCGGTTGAAGAGCCCTGAGCCGGGGAAGATCATCGCCTGCCGGCCCTGTGTGGCCGTGTAGAGATTCTTCTCCTTGCGGACGGCGATGTGGCCGAGATAGCCGCTGAGGATGGAGCGGTGGATCGCCGTGTACAGGTCCTCTCCCTCTTTTTTGAGAGCGGGCGAGGGCCGCGCGGCGATCTTCTGCTCGGCGAGGATCTGCAGGATCTGGTCATGGACGTCCTGCCATTCCCTCATCCTCCGGTAGGAGAGCAGGTGGTCCCGGCAGAAACGACGCAGGGCGTTCCCCGATCCGCCGCTCCCCTTTCCGGCCTTCCGGGCCTTCTGCCAGATGGTCAGCAGCGTGATGAAGTCGGACGCGGGATCCTTGAACGGGGCGTGGGCCTGGTCGGCCCGGGCTTCCTTCCCGGCCGGCCTCTCCCGCGGGTCCTGGATGCTCAGCGCCGCGGCGATGACGACGACCTCGGCGAGACAGCCCTCCTGCCGGGCGGAAAGGATCATCCGCGAGATCCGCGGATCGAGGGGGAGACGGGCCATGATCCCCCCCCTTTCCGTCAGCCGCCAGGCCGGCCGTGCGCCTTTTCCGCCGGTCGTCTCCGCCTCGATGGCGCCCAGTTCCAGGAGGATCTCGATCCCGTCGCGGACGCTTTTTGGGGAAGGCGGGTCGACGAAGGGGAAGGCTTCGATGTCGCCGAGATGGAGGGCGAGCATCCGCAGGATCACGCCGGCAAGGTTGGAGCGGAGGATCTCCGGGTGGGTGAAAAGCGGGCGGCCGAGGTAGTCCTCCTCCGGGTAGAGGCGGATGCAGATCCCGTTCCGGACCCGTCCGCAGCGCCCCTTGCGCTGGTCGGCGCTGCTTTGCGACACGGGCACGACGGGAAGGGCGGTCGTCCGCGAGCGTGGATTGTAGCGGGAAATCCGGGCGAGGCCGGTATCGATCACATAGCGGATCCCCGGGATGGTGAGCGAGGTCTCCGCCACGTTTGTGGCGACCACGATCTTGCGGACATTCAGCGGGTGAAAGACACGCTCCTGCTCCGTGCGGGTCAGGCGGGAGAAGAGGGGAAGGATAGCGGCGTTCTCCCGGAGCCGCACCGTCAGCATCTCGCAGGTCTCCCGGATATCCTGTTCGGTCGGCATGAAGGCCAGGATGTCGCCGGGCTCGCGGCGGCGGTAGATTTCCTCGATCGCCCGGACCGCCGCGTCCACGTGGGTGATTTCGCCCTTTTCGTCGAGATCGCGGTCCAGGGGTTCGTAGCGGATTTCGACGGGGTAGAGCCGCCCGGACACCTCGATGATGGGCGCGCCGCCGAAGGCGCGGGAGAACTTTTCCGTATCGATCGTCGCCGAGGTGATCACGACCCGCAGGTCCCTGCGGCGCGCGAGCAGGTTCTTGAGGATCCCGAGGATGAAGTCGATGTTCAGGCTCCGCTCGTGCGCCTCGTCGACGATGATCGTGTCGTAGGCCCGGAGGCGGGGATCTCCCTGCGCCTCCATGAGGAGGATGCCGTCGGTCATCACCTTGACGAAAGCCTCCCGGGGCGTCCGGTCCGCAAAGCGGATCTTGTAGCCGACCGAAAGGCCCACCTCCTCGCCCATCTCTTCGGCGATCCGCCGGGCGACGCTGGTTGCGGCGATCCGCCGCGGCTGCGTGCATCCGATCAGCCCGGCGAGCCCGCGGCCCGCCTCCAGGCACATCTTCGGGATCTGGGTCGTCTTCCCGGAGCCGGTCTCCCCGGTGATCACGACCACGGGGTGCTTCCGGATCGCCGCGACGATCTCCGCCCGGCGCTCCAGGATCGGTAGGGCGGGGGGATA
Organism: Syntrophaceae bacterium; assembly: GCA_041310125.1. GTDB lineage: Bacteria > Desulfobacterota > Syntrophia > Syntrophales > UBA5619 > JAKAFS01. The sequence continues at coordinate 2,167 of JBFYYH010000274.1, forward strand.
GACGAGCCGGGGAAGACGGGCGCGCCGGGCAGCCATTCTGGTTGTCGCGGGATTGGAGAGGGACAAGTCACAAACCTCGTACGAACGTTGAGATCATTGAAAATCGCGATCCCTCCGCGCGCTGGACCTTTTTCGACCCTGCTCCTCCTCGCTGACATTGCGGGGCAGGATGCCCCGAAATTGCTCCGATGCGCGCCTGAAGGGATCCGGTTTTCAAGTTGAGCAGAGGTCTCACGTTGTGTTTCATATGCCGGTCGCTTCCCGGCCGCGCGATCATACCCGCAACGATTCCGAATGTCAAAGATTGACGGGTTGATTTAATCCGTGGATTCCTCTATAAGTATCCTCGAGAGCCAAAGGAACTCCCCGCAATGCTGTGGACCCTTCCCGCCGGTCCCCGGCGCGCGGTTCGCGGAAGCTGAACCCTTTGACGGTTTTTCCGGGAGGTGGCCATGCCGCTCGTCGCGTTTTACTTCCAGCTCCACCAGCCCTTCCGCCTCCATCCCGAACGGGAGAAGTTTCTCTGGGATGAGATGAACCGGGAGGTCTTTCTCAAGGTCTCCGAAAAATGCTATCTGCCCGCGACCCGGATGTTTACGGAGCTGGTCGCGGCCCACCCCGCCTTCAAGATCACCCTCGGAATGTCCGGAACCTTTCTCGAACAGGCCGAACTTTACCGGCCGGAGGTGATCGTTTCCCTTCAGAATCTCATGGCGGCGGGGGAGCCCAACGGCCAGGTCGAAATCCTCGACGAGACCTACTACCACTCCCTGACCAGCCTCTTCGAGGACCCCAAGAAGAAGGAGTTCCGCGAACAGGTCTACCTCCACCGGGAGATGATCAAACGGCTCTTCGGGATCTTTCCGACCTCCTTCCGGAACACCGAGCTGATGTACAACAGCCCGATCGCCGAGGCCGTCGCGGACATGGGCTACGAATCGATCCTCTGCGAGAAGCGGGACGACATGTATGTCGGGAAAGACGAGGCGATCTCTCCGAACGCCGTCTTCCGCGCCCGAAACACGAACCTCATCGTCATCCCCAGAAACCGCGAGCTGAGCGACGATGTCGCCTTCCGCTTTCCCCACGCGCCGATCACCCCGGAGCAGTACGCCCAG
>JBFYYH010000275.1:0-2751 GCA_041310125.1 Syntrophaceae bacterium
GCGCCCGCCTCAATTTCGCTGAAAATCTCCTCCGTGTGCGGGACGACTCCGTGGCCCTGATCTTCAAGGGAGAGGATCATCCGGTGCGGAGGGTGACCTATGCCGAGCTCCACGACGAGGTGGCGAGGCTCGCGAAGAGCCTCCGCTCGATCGGAGTCGGACCCGGCGATCGGGTTGCCGGCTTCCTGCCGAATGTGCCCGAGGCGGTGGTGGCCATGCTCGCGGCAACCAGCCTGGGCGCCGTCTGGTCCTCCTGTTCGCCCGATTTCGGGATCAAGGGCGTCCTCGACCGGTTCGGTCAGATCCGGCCCAAGGTGCTTTTTGTCGCAAACGGTTATTACTTCAAGGGGAAGAACCTCGATTCGCTTTCCCGCGTCGAGGAGATCCTCCGGGATCTCCCCTCAATCGAAAAGGTGGTGGTGGTTTCCTACACGGAGACGGAACCGGACATCGGCAAACTCCGGGACGCCGTCCATTACAGGGAATTCCTTGCCCCGGAGGCCGGGCTCAATATCCGCTTCGAGCAGATGCCGTTCGAGCACCCGCTCTACATCATGTTCACCTCGGGGACGACGGGTCTTCCCAAGTGCATGGTTCAGAGCGCGGGCGGAATCCTGATCCACCACCTCAAGGAACTGATCCTCCATACGAACCTCACCCGGGCGGACACCATTTTCTACTTCACCACCTGCGGCTGGATGATGTGGAATTGGCTGGTCAGCTCGCTGGCCGTGGGAGCGAAGCTCCTGCTCTTCGACGGGAACCCCTTTTACCCGGACCCGGGTGTCCTCTGGCGGGTGGCCCAGGACGAGAAGCTCACCGTCTTCGGAACGAGCGCCGGCTATATCGCCGCCCTGATGAACGAGGGGGTCAAGCCGGGGAAGGAGTATGACCTCTCACCGCTCAAGGCGGTGCTCTCCACCGGATCGCCCCTCTCGGAGGAGGGCTTTGAATTCATCTACCGGGAGGTCAAGGAGGACCTCCAACTCTCCTCCATTTCGGGCGGATCCGACATCAACGGCTGCTTCGCCCTGGGAAATCCGATGGGTCCGGTCTATTCGGGAGAACTCCAATGCCGGGGGCTGGGGATGAAGGTGGAGGCCTTCGATGAAAACGGAAGGCCCGTGATCAACCGGCAGGGAGAGCTGGTCTGCACGGCGCCCGCCCCCTGCATGCCCATCTATTTCTGGGATGATCCGGGAAACAGGAAATACCGGGCCGCCTATTTCGACGTCTATCCGGGCGTCTGGCGCCACGGAGATTATGTGCTGATCAACGAACGGGGAGGGGTCGTCATCTACGGCCGGTCCGACGCCACGCTCAATCCGGGGGGCGTCCGCATCGGAACAGCCGAGATCTACCGCCAGGTCGAGACCATCGAGGGGGTTGCCGACAGCATCGTCGTCGGGCAGATCTGGAAGAACGATGTCCGCGTCATCCTCTTCGTGAAGATGGCGCCCGGCCATGAATTGACCGACGAGCTCCGGGAGCGGATCCGCAAGACCATCCGGGCCAACGCCTCGCCGCGCCACGTGCCGGCCAAAATCGTCGCGGTGCCGGACATCCCCTATACCCTGAACATGAAGAAGGTCGAACTCTCGGTCAAGAAGGTGATCGAGGGTCAGGCCGTTCAGAACCGGGATGCCCTGAAGAATCCCGAGGCCCTCGATTATTACGCCGACCTCCCTGAACTTCAGGAAGATTGAAAGATGCACGGCTGAACGGGAATCCCGTCCTTGTCAAAGAAACCGCGGGGACGGGGGCATCGGTATTGCCGATGCCGGGCCGGCATGAAAGTCTCTTGGATAGAGGGGTGGATTCGCGGGATCCCATCTTTGTTTTGTGCGGAGATCTTCCCCTTGGGTCATTTGAGGATGATCCGGAGGTTGTCCTGTTCCGTCACCATCTTGTCGCCCACGGAAGTTCCGCAGTAGACGCAGCTGTAGTCGTACTTGTCGCCGTTGGCGAGAACGAGCAGCAGCTTCTTTCTGACCGGAACCGCCCGCCGGCATTTGGGGCAGAAGAGCTCCGTGGCGTCGAAATCGCGGTATTGTTCCCTCGTCATTCCTCATCCCTCTCCGGTATTCTCTTCGCGTCCTCCAGCCAGGCCGTCGCCTCGCTGTCGCTGGGCGCCCGGTAGTCGCCGCGCGGAGAGAGCGATCCGCCGGAACCGACCTTGGGCCCGTTGGGTGCGCAGGAGCGCTTGAACTGGCTCATCTTGAAGAAGCGGTGCAGGTAGACTTCCATCCAGTGCCGGATCTCTCCGATCGAATATTCCCGCCTCTTGGCCTCGGGAACGTCCGGCCAATGCCCGAGGTTCTTGTCTCGCCAGGTGCAGTAGGCCATGAAGGCGATCTTGGTTGGCAGGTATCCGAAGCGGGTCGTGTAGAAATTGTTGAAATCCTGAAGTTCGAAGGGTCCGACCACCGATTCCGTCTTCTGGGACGGCCCGCCGTCCGACTGCCCCGGGATCAGCTCAGGGCTGATCTCCGTTTCCAGGATGTCGAGGAGGATCGCGGAGGTGTCCGGTGTGAGTCCTTCGGATCGGGCCACCCAGCGGATCAGATGCTGGATCAGGGTCTTGGGGACGCTGGTGTTCACGTTGTAGTGGGACATGTGGTCGCCGACCCCGTAGGTGCACCAGCCGAGGGCCAGTTCGCTCAAATCCCCCGTGCCGATCACGATAGCGTTTCTCAGATTGGCAATGCGGAAGAGATGCGATGTCCTCTCCCCCGCCTGGATGTTCTCGAA
>JBFYYH010000276.1:0-3899 GCA_041310125.1 Syntrophaceae bacterium
ACGACGCTCTTCCGATCTGAACTGGTGGCCCGCTCCCTCCACCGCCAGAGCCGGAGAAACCAACAGCCCTTCATCGAGGTGAACTGCGCGGCGATTCCGGAGGACCTCATCGAGAGCGAACTGTTCGGCCATGAGAAGGGGGCTTTCACCGGCGCCACGGCGAAGAAAAGGGGAAAATTCGACCTGGCCAACGAGGGAACGATCTTTCTTGACGAGGTTGCCGACATGAGCCTCAAGGCCCAAGCCAAGGTGCTGAGGATCCTGCAGGAGAAGAAGTTCGAACGCGTCGGAGGCAACCGACTCATCCCCACCGACGTCCGGGTGCTGGCCGCCACGAACAAGGATCTGGAAAAGGAGATGGAGGCGGGGCGCTTCCGGCAGGACCTCTTCTACCGCTTGAACGTGATTCCCCTGCGGATTCCCCCTCTGCGCGAACGGAAGGAAGACATTGCCCCGCTGGTCGACCGGTTCATCAAGGATTTTGCCTTGAAGGAAGGAGAACCCGAAAAACGGGTCACGGACGAGGTGATGACCCTCCTGATGGCCCACAGCTGGCCGGGCAATGTGAGGGAACTCAAGAACATCATCGAGCGGCTGATCATCATGACGCCCGCTCCCGTCATTTCCCGGTGCGACATTGCCCCGCTGTTCGAGGAGGGGAAGACGGAGAACGTCCCGCCGGGGGCGGAGGGTCTTCCCGATTCCTTCCGGGCCGCGAAGCAGGATTTCGAACGGCAGTACCTCATCAGCAAGCTCCGCGAGTTCGAGGGCAACATCTCGAAGACGGCCGAAGCAATCGGTTTGGAGAGGAGCTACCTGCACAAGAAGATCCGGGGGTATGGCCTGGAGGCGAAGGGTGATTGACCGGCCGCCCCGGGGTCCTTTTGAATGCAAAACGGTTCAGGAGGGCGGCGGACGGCGGAGATCGGAGAGGGAAAAGCGGTTGGAGGGGAGGAAGGCCAGGCCGAGAACGATCACGATTCCGATCGAAAGGAAGTGGTAGAGGATCGCGAAGGCCAGGGCCTCCGTTTGGGGAAGGCCGAAGAGGCCGAGTCCGACGACGCAGGCGTAGTGCCAGTTTCCGATGAAGCCGGGAGCCGCGGGGATGGCGATTCCGACGATCAGGACGATCATCAGCACAAAGGCCGCAACCGCCGGAAGCTGGAACCCGAAGGCGAGAAAAAGCAGATAGATGGCGAGCACATCGATCAGCCAGATGAGGATCGACAGCCCCGCGATCGGGATCAGCAGCCGTGGAGCGAGCAGAACCCTGAATCCCTCACTGAAGTGGTGGAGGAGGCGGCGGACTGCGCCGGCATGACGGGCGGACAGCCTGCCAATGAGGGGTTCGAGAAGCCGGAGGGAGCCCTCCTGCCGGACGATCAGCAGGGTCATCGCGGCGAACAGGGTGATCGTCAAGAGGAGAAACAGAAAGCCGGAGCGGACAAGCCAGGGCGGCAGCGGGGTGAAGAAAAGCACGAAAAATGCGATCACCAGGATCGTAAGCCCGTCCAGTGCCCTTTCGGCGAGGACCGTGCCCATGGCGGAACTCAACGGGATCGAGGTCTTCCTCGAGAGGAGATAGGGCCTGGCCAGTTCCCCCAGGCGGGCGGGAATGGCGACAATCGCCAGAAAACCCACACTGGTGACGGAGAAGAGCAGGAGCGGAGCGACCCTGCCGATCGGCTCAAGGATCAGTCCCCAGCGGAAGGACCGCAGAACCTGCATCAGAAACAGGATCGCCAGGACAGCCAAGAGACAGCCGAAGCGGACCGACCGCAGAGAGTCGGCCACGCTCCCGAACGGGATCCCCCGCACGGAGAGATAGACGAGCAGGACGGAGACCGCCAAGCCCGCAAACACCTTTTTCTTCATCGGCCGTTTCCGCCGTGCGAAAGGCAGGGGAATTCCCGAATGCCCCGCCGGACTACCTTCTGACCAGGTTGTCCCCGATCTTGTCGTGGATCAGCTGGGAGGAGAGCTTGTTGCCGATCAGGCCGACCCGGATGGAGACCGTCGTGACGTCCTTGGCCTTGTAGGCCACCGAGATCTGCACCTTTTCCTCTTCGATCACGGCCGCGATCTTGCCCCTGCCGATCTCCTTGTCCGGCCGGACGTCGAGGCCGCGCATGTCCGCGACGGTTTTCTCGCAGGCCTTCCAGACCGCATCGAAAGGCTGGTAGTAATCCGTCTTCAGTTCGCCGTTGATGTAGAAGTAGGTCCCCGAACCGGCGCCCAAGGCCGCGCCGCCGATCACCGCCGCCGCACAGCCGGAGATCAGCCAGGCGCCCACGACCAGAAATCCGATCCAATTCGTTTTTTTCAGCATGATTCTTCCTTTCTCCCGGGCCTCTCTTCCTCCATGCCCGATCGGTTTCTCCCCCGGTTTCCGCGGGAACATCAGGAGCCTTTTTCCGTGCCGCCCAGTCTTGCGAACTCCTTGAGCAACTCCTCCTGTTTCTTCGTCAGGTTCGAGGGGACCGTGATCACCGTTTCGATGATCTGGTCGCCCCGGCCGTATCCCCTCAGATGGGGGATTCCCTTTCCCTTCAGACGGAAGATCTTGCCCGTCTGCGTTCCCCGGGGGATTTTCAGCCTTTCGGCCCCCGTGAGCGTCGGCGCATCGATGTTCCCCCCCAAAGCGGCCTGCACGAAGGAGATGGGAAGGCGGCAGTAGAGGTCGTCCCCGTTTCGCTCGAAGATCTCATGCGGTTCCACCTCGATGAAGACGTAAAGATCGCCGCCGGGTCCTCCGGATGTTCCCTCTTCCCCCTCGCCGCGCAGCCGGAGCCGCGATCCGGTCTCGACGCCGGCGGGGATCTTCAGCTGCACGGTCCGGGCCTCCTGGACCTTTCCCCGGCCCGAACATTCGGGACAGGGGGTCGCGATCACGCCGCCCTGGCCCCGGCACTGGGTACAGGTCGTGCTGATGCTGAAAAAACCGCTGGACTGCGTCACCTGCCCCCGTCCGTTGCAGCGGCTGCAGACCTGCGGAGCGGTGCCCGGAGCGCAGCCCGATCCCCGGCAGGAGCCGCAGAGGACGTCCTTCTGCAGCCGGATATCGGTGGTTGCGCCGAGGGCGGCATCCATGAAGGAGATCCGCAGGTCGTAGCGAAGATCGGCCCCCGCCCGGGCCGCGGTCCGGGAACGGGACCGACCCGCGTGGAAGCCGAAGACGTCGCCGAAGATGTCTCCGAAGCTCGAAAAGATGTCCTCAAACCCGGAGAAGCCCCGGTACCCCGAACCGTTCAGGCCTTCGTGTCCGTAGTGGTCGTAGATTTCCCTCTTCTGCGGATCGCTGATGACTTCGTAGGCCTCGGCCGCCTCCTTGAAATTCTCCTCCGCGACCGCGTTGCCCGGATTCCGGTCCGGGTGGTACTGCATGGCGAGTCTGCGGTAGCTTTTCTTGATCTCCTCCTCCGCGGCGTTTCGCTCCACGCCCAGGATCTCGTAGTAACAGCGTTTCGATGTCATTCTGGTCTGAAGCTTCCTTCCGCAGTGAAATGGGATGGCTTCCCTGGGCGGGCGTCGCCGCCGCCTTCCCTGGATCCGGCCGGTCGGGGCGGGTGCGCCTCTACCGGCCTAAGGTAGTGATCCGTTTCGCTTCTGTCAACCGGATCCTACCGAACCAGCCGGTTGAGGGCCTCGCGGTACTTTTCCGCGGTTTTTGCAATGATCTCCGCGGGAAGCTCCGGTGCGGGGGGCTTCTGGTCCCATTTCAGGGAGAGCAGATAATCCCTCAGGAACTGCTTATCGAAGCTCTTTTGCGCCCGGCCCTCCCGATAGTCATCCTTCGGCCAGAAACGGGACGAGTCGGGGGTGAGAAGCTCGTCGATCAGGAGAAGCTCTCCGTCGAGAAGGCCGAACTCCATCTTGGTGTCGGCGATGATGATCCCGGC
>JBFYYH010000277.1:0-8064 GCA_041310125.1 Syntrophaceae bacterium
TCGCCTCGTCGAGGATCAGGATCGGGGCGTTCTTCAAGAGGGCGCGGGCGATGGAGATCCGCTGCCTCTCCCCGCCCGAGAGCTTCGTTCCCAGTTCGCCGATGAAGGTGTCGTAGCCCGCCGGCAGGCGCAGGATGAAGTCATGGGCGTTGGCGGCCTTCGCCGCGGCGACGATCTCTTCCTCGGTCCGGGCGATGTCGCCGTAGGCGATGTTGTTGCGCACCGTGTCGTTGAAGAGGATCGTCTGCTGGGTGACGATCGCGACCTGCCCCCGGAGCGATTCGATGGTCACGTCGCGGATGTCCCGGCCGTCAATGAGGATCGCCCCCTCCGAGACGTCGTAGAAGCGGGGGATCAGATTGACGAGCGTCGTCTTCCCGCCGCCGCTCATCCCCACGAAGGCGACCACCTCGCCCGCCCGGATCTTCAGGCGGATGTTCTTCAGGACGGGCGTCTCCTCGTAGCGGAAGGTCACGTCGCGGATCTCGATCTCCCTCGCGATCGGCGGCAGGGGGAGGGCGCCGGGGCAGTTCCGGATCTCGGGGACCAGGTCGATGATTCCGAAGACCCGCTGGGCGCCGGCGATCCCCTGCTGGATCGTGTTGTTCACGTTCGTGAGCCTTTTCACCGGTTCGTAGAGCATGATCAGGGCCGTCAGAAACGAGAAGAAGGTGCCGGGCGTCGACTGGCCGTGGATCACCTCGTAGCCCCCGTAAAAGATAATCGCGGAGATGCCGATTCCACCCAGGAACTCCATCAGGGGGCTGGAGATCGCGTTGATCGAGACCGCCTTCAGGTTCAGGCGAAAGAGCCGCTCGTTTTCCCCGGAGAAGCGGTGATTTTCATACTCCTCCATGCCGAAAGCCTTGACGATCCGGGTGCCGGAGATCGTCTCCTGGAGGAGGGTCATCAGGCTGCCCACGGTGACCTGCGTCCGCGTCGCAATCTGGCGCATCTTCTGGCCGAACTTGGCGATCGGATAGACCGCAAGCGGAAAGACGAACATCGCGATGATCGCCAGCTTCCAGTCCCGGTAAAAGATGACGAAGACGAGACAGACGAGCGTAAAGGAGTCCTTGAGGAGCGCGGTGACCGCCTCCGAGACGGCCCCCTGGACGTAGGCGACGTCGTTGGTGATCCGGGACATCAGGGTGCCCGTCGGGTTCTTCGTGAAGAAGGAGAGCGACTGGTCCTGGATCTTCCGGTAGAGCGCCGCCCGCAGGTCGGCCACGATCCGCTGGCCGATAAAGTTCATCAGGACCGTCTGGGCGTAGCTGCAGGCCCCTTTCGTGAGGTAGATCGCGATCACCGCGAGCGGGATCCAGATGAGCATCTCGGCGTTCCTTTTCAGGAAGATTTCGTCGAGGGCCGGCTTGACCAGGAAGGCGAGGGCCGAGGTGGTCGCGCCGACGATGAGCATGCAGACCATCGCGATCGCGAATTTGATCGCGTGCGGTTTCGCCAGTTTCAGGAGCCGCTTGAAAATATCCAAATTGCTTACTCTCCTCTAATTAACCCTGCAGCATGTCGCAGGCGATCCGCGCCGTCCTCTGCGACGCCCCGGGCGTTCCCAGTTTTCCCCGGATCTCTGCGAGCGCCGCTTTCATCTCCCGCGCCCTGCCGCGCCGGACAAGCAGATCCCGGATCTCGTTTGCGATCCGCTCCGGGGTCGCCTCGTCCTGGATCAGTTCGGGAACGACGGTCCGCCCGGCGATGATGTTTGCCAGGCCGATGTGCTCCACGCGGATGAACCGTCGGCCGACGGCGTAGGAGAGGGGGGAGACCTTGTAAACGATCACCATCGGGGTCTCCAGGAGCGCCGTCTCCAGCGTGGCCGTCCCCGAGGCGACCATCGCCGCGTCCGACACGGCGATGACATCGTAGGTCTCGTCCCGGATGAGCTGGACCCGGACGGGGAACCGGCCGAGAATCTCCCGGACGAAATCGGGATCGAGCGTTCCAGCGAGCGGAAGGACGAACTGCAGCGGGGAGACCTTCTCCTCGAGGATCCGGCACGCCCGGAGCATCTCCGGCAGAATCCTCTCCACCTCGGAGCGGCGGCTTCCGGGAAGGATTCCCACCGTCGTCGCATCCTCCCGGAGTCCGAAGCGCTTCAGCGCCTCCGGCCGTGAATACTTTTTCCGGACCTCGTCGAGGAGCGGATGGCCCACGAAGGAGACCTCCACGCCCGCCTTCCGGTAGAACTCCTCCTCGAAGGGGAGGATGACCGCCATCCGATCCACCGTGTCTCGGATCGTCGTGATCCTGTCCTTCCGCCAGGCCCAGACCTGGGGGCTGATGTAGTAGAGGACCCGGATTCCGCATTTCCGGGCCGCCCGGGCGAGCGTGAGGTTGAAGTCGGGGTAGTCGATGAGAATGACCAGATCCGGCCTCTCTTCCCGGAGGGAGACCTTCAGGCGGCGCATCACCCGGAGGATCGCCGCGAGCTTGAAGACCACCTCTGTGAGCCCGACGACGGCCATCTCGGCGGCATCGGCCAGAAGCTCCACCCCCGCGAGACGCATCCCCTTGCCGCCCACGCCGTAGAAGGCCAGCGATGGATCGATCCGCCGCATCTCACGGACGAGGTTCCCGCCGTGCAGGTCGCCGGACGCCTCTCCAGCCACGATCATGACCTTCCGTTCACTCACGGCCGGTTCCGATCCTCCGCGGGCGATCCTTCGTGCGAAAGCTCCGCCGGCAGACCCTGGATCTCGATCGAGGAGAGAGGAAAGCGGTCCCGGCTTCTGGTGATCGCCTCGTTGATCCGGAGGGCCAGTTCCAGGGCTTCGCGCCCTTCCCGGCCGGTTACCGGCGGGACCGTCCGTCCGGCCACCGCCCGGACGAAGGCGCGAACCTCCTCCTCGAGCGGGTCCTGCTCCCCGATCTCCACAGGGTTCTCCGTGATCGCCACCGTTCCGTCCTCATTGACCTTCCTGGCCAGGGAGACCAGCTCCCGCTTCCGGCAGTCCACGGCATGGTACCCCTCGACGCCGAAGAAACGGATCTTCTGCATCGTCTTACCGGTCACGCGGCTTGCCGTGACGTTCGCCACGCAGCCGCTTGCGAAGACCAGGCGGGCATTGGCGATGTCCACCTTGTCCGAGAGGACCGACACCCCCACCGCTTCGACCTTCTCAATCGGGGAGCGGACGAAGTGGAGGAGGATGTCGAGGTCGTGGACCATCAGGTCGAGGATCACGTCGACATCCGTGCCCCGCTCGAAGAAGGGGTGGAGGCGGTGCGACTCGATGAAGAGCGGCTTTCCGATCACGGTCTCCAGCGCCGCGATGGCCGGGTTGAACCGCTCGACGAAGCCGATCTGGAAGACCAGCTTCTTTGCCTCGGCGAGGGCAATCAGGTGGTCCGCCTCGGCGAGCGTGGCTGCGATCGGCTTCTCCAGGAGAACGTCCACCCCGGCTTCCAGGAAGAGCGAGGCCACCTCGTGATGGGCGCCGGTCGGGACGGCGACGCTGACGGCGTCGACCTTGCCCAGCAGCCCCCGGCAGTCGGTCAGGATCTCGCAGCCGCAGCCCTCCGCCGCCTTCCGGGCCTGCTCCTCGACCAGGTCCGCGACGCCGACGACCCGGCATTCCGGGATGTTCCGGTATTTCTGCAGGTGGTAGCGGCCCAGGTGGCCCGCCCCCACCACCCCGACTCGGATTTCGCTCATGGCATAGGACCAACCGATTCTCAGAAACCTTTGCACAACTTGAGAATCATGCTCAGGGGACACGTTTTAAAAACAAGCCCCCTCCCCAGCGTGCATGATTCTCAAAGATCTTTATCCTTGTTCAGCGGCAGATCCCCCGCTCCGATTTGCGGATGAAGTCCAGGAACTGGCGGACCTCGGGTAGGTCTTCCACCTCCTCTTCGACCTTCCGGATCGCCGCGGCCAGGAGCATCGAGGAGCGGAAGACGATCCGGTAGGCCTTCTTCAGGGCGGCGATCGTCCCGTCGCTGAAGCCCCGCCGCTTCAGGCCAATCTGATTCAGGCCGTAGAGCTTCGCGAAGTTTCCGGAGGCCATGACGAAGGGGGGAACATCCTTGGTCACCGCCGAGGCGCCGCCGATGATGCAGTGGGCGCCGATCCGGGTGAACTGGTGGATGCCGGAGAGCCCGCCGATGATCGCGAAATCCTCCACGTGGATGTGCCCGGCGAGGTTTGCGGCGTTGGCCATGACGATCCGGTTCCCCAGCTTGCAGTTGTGGGCGACATGGGTGTAGGCCATCAGCAGGTTGTGGTCGCCGATGATCGTGACGCCGATGTCGGAGGTCGTCGCCCGGTTGATCGTGACGTACTCGCGGATCGTGTTGTGGTTTCCGATGACGACCCGGGTCTCTTCGCCGCGGTATTTGAGGTCCTGGGGCGCGCCGCCGATCGAGGCGAACTGGGAGATCCGGTTGCCTTCGCCGATGTCCGTGCGGCTCTCGATCACAACATGGGGGCCGATGAGCGTGTCCTTTCCGATGTGGACGTCGGGGCCGATGATGCTGTAGGGCCCGACCTCGACCCCCTCCGCGAGCGTCGCGTCGGGAGAGATGATGGCGGTGGGGTGGATCTTCATGAACACTCCTTCTCTTCTTCGAGGGCGGCGACCCGCCGCTTCAGCGCAGCGAGGTTCTCCCGCATCTCCGGCAGCTTCGGGAGGCAGGCCCCGACCTTCAGCCAATCGCGGTGGGGGATGTGGGGCGTGCCGGCGACGATCTGGCCCGCGGGGACGTCCTTGTGGACCCCCGACTGGGCGGCCACCATGGCATGGTCCCCGATCCGGATGTGGCCGACGATTCCCGCCTGGCCGCCGACGACGACTCCCTTCCCCAGCTGCGTGCTGCCGGAGATGCCGACCTGGGCGACGATGACGGAGTACTCCCCGATCACCACGTTGTGGGCGATCTGGACGAGGTTGTCGATCTTCACCCCCCGCTGGATCCAGGTCCGGCCGAGGGTGCCGCGGTCGATGGTCGTGTTCGCCCCGATCTCGCAGTCGTCGTCGATCTGGACATGGCCGACCTGGGGGATCTTCCGGTTCTCCCGGCCGGGGTTTGCGAAGCCGAAACCGTCGCTGCCGACGACGACGCCGGCGTGGAGGACGACCCGCCTGCCGATCCGGCAGTCGCGGTATACGGTGACATTGGGGTAGAGAACGGACTCCTCTCCGACGGCCGCGTCCCTCCCGATAAAGACGCCGGGGTAGAGCACGGCCCCGCGCTCGACGCGGGCCCCGCGGCCGACGTAAACACCCGGATAGACGCACGCCTCCGGCGAAACCTCGGCGCCCGCCTCGATGCATGCATTTTCACGGATCCCCGGCCGCTCCTCCTCTACGGGATGGAAGAGGGAGAGGACCCGGCCCAGGGCGGCGTAGGGGTCGGGAACCATCAGGAGGTTCTTCCCTTCGCAAGCCGTTCCGGGCGCAACGAGAACCGCGGAGGCCTTTGTCGCGTCGAGCCTCTTCCGGTACTTCGGGTTGGCGAGGAAGGTGAGATCCCCTTCGCCCGCCTCTTCGATCCCCCGGATCCGCTCGATGACGACTGCCCCGTCGCCGCGGAGTTCGGCGCCGAGCCATTCGGCGATTTCACTCAGTCTCTTATTCACCGTCTTCGTTCCGGCCGCCTATTTTTTCGGCCTGTAGGTCCGGTTGAACTCCTCGATCACCCGCTTCGTCAGGTCGTTCTCCTTGGCGTAGTAGGCCAGCGGAATCGCGCTGACATCGATGATCATGCTGTACTTTTCCTTCTCCCCGATGGCCTGGGCCAGCTTGAGGATCTCGGGGATCAGCTGCTTGGCGAGCTCCTGGTCCTTCGCCTGGAGCTCCTCGTTGGAGTCCTTGACCAGGAGCTGGTAGTCGCGGAATTTCTTCTGGTAGGAGAGTTCCCGCTCCTTCATCGCCTCTTCCTTGAGGAGGGGGCGCTGCTTCTCCAGCTCGTCCTTGAGCTTCTTGAGTTCGCCTTCCTTCTCCTGAATGGACGCCTTGTTCCGCTCGAAGGCCTTCTTGAAATCTTCGGAGGCCTTCTTGCCGGCGTTGGAGGAGAGCATCACCTCGCGGATGTCCACGAATCCGGTTTTCTCGGCCGCGTCGGCCGGCACGGCGGCAAGCAGCAGGGCCGCCAGTAGAACTCCCATAACGATCAATCCGGTTCTCTTCATCGATTTATCCCTTTCCTCTGTCGGTTGATGGTTTGAAAATACGTATATGAATCTCTTTTTGCTGAACACGGAAATCGAATCCCAAAGGCGCGCATTGGAGATTTTTCGGGGTACCCCTGCCCCCGCAGCGAAGCGCCCGCAAAGGCAACTGTCCGAGCGCCGAAGGCGCGAGTTTTGCCTTTGCAGCGCAGCGAGGAGGCGCAGGGTCGGAAAATGTCCAGCGCGCGGAGGGATCTCGATTTTCAAGTCATTCCTGTTCTCCACAGATCTTACATCACTTACATGAACATCCCGATCGTGAACTCCCACCGGTAGGGGGACTCTCCCTCCTTCCGGTCGAGGACGTATCCCCATTCGAGGCGGAGCGGGCCGATCGGCGAATACCAGCGGACTCCGACTCCTGCCGTCCGTCGCATGTCGCCGAGGTGATACCCGCTGTTCCAGGCGTTTCCGGTGTCGAAGAAGACGAGCCCCTTCATCCCTGCTTTCGCGATCAGCGGGAAGACGTACTCGGCGTTGAAGTTGAGCATCGTCAGACCGCCGATCACCTCCCCCGTGGCGGGGTCCTTCGGTCCCACCTCCCGCAGGCCGCGGAGGGAGCTGATCCCTCCGAGGTAGTACCGCTCGAAGACCGGCACCTCCTTCCCGTCATTGCCCTTGACCGCGCCCATCCGGCCGCGGATGCCGAAGACCGTGTCCAGCGGGAGGGGGAAGAACCAGGAGGAGACCACACCGTAGCGCGTGTAGCTCACGTCGCCCAGGAAGGGGCCGCCCGTGTATTCGACCGAAGCGCTGTTGCGCGATCCCCGGGAGGGGAAGATATTGTCGTCCGTCGAGTCCCGGGTCAGGCTCACGGTGACGCCGCTGCTCATCGTTTCGCCGGCCTGCTGCTTGACGTAGTAGGAGGCGATATCCTGAACATCCGTGATGTTGTCGAGCGAAAGCCGGTAGCCGACGTAGCCGGTCACATACGGCCAGAGCGGGTAGCCCAAGGTCGCGCTGAACCCCTTCGTGTCGAGATTGTAGGTGTCGTATTCCCGGTAGAGGTTCCAGAGGTCGAACTTGCTCCAGAGCGGCATGTCGAACAACCACGGCTCCGTGAACGAAAGGTCATAAAGCGTGTAGCGGGAGCCGAGGCTCGCCTTGAGGCTCAGGATCTGCCCCTTGCCGAAGAGGTTCTGCTGGGAGACCTGGGCCGTTGCGACGGCATGGTCCCTCGCGCTGTATCCGGCGCCGATGCTGAACATCCCGGTCGCCTTCTCCTTGACGCGGATATTCACGTCCGTCAGGGTTTCGTTGGGTCCCTTCTCGGCCTGGAAATCGATCTCCTCGAAGTAGCGCAGGCGGTTGAGCGCCATGTAGCTGTTCTTGAGCTTGGTCCGGCTGTAGAGATCCCCTTCGACCACGGAAAGCTCCCGGCGGATCACCTTGTCGCGGGTCTTGACGTTGCCGGTGATCTGGATCCGGTTGAAATAAACCAGCTTCGCCTTCGCAATTTCGTAGGTCACGTCGACGGTCTGGGTTTCCTCGCGTGGTTCGGTGCGGGGGAGGACTTCGGCATTGGCGTAGCCTTCGTCGTTGCAGACCTGGGTCAGGTAGTCCATGTCCTTGATGACCGCCTCCCGGTCGTAGAAGTCCTTCTTCACGATCTGGAGTTTCGCGAGCAGACCCGCCCGGGGGGTGGCCAGCTCATCCCCGGCGATCGCCACCTTGCCCACCCGGAACTGCCTTCCCTCCGAGATCGGGATCTTGATGGTGATCCCTCCTCGTTCCGGGATGATCGCCGGCTCGCCGACCTGGGCGTTGATGAACCCGTTGTTCAGGTAGAAGGCGTTGATCTTCTGAACGTCCTGTTTGAGCACGTCCTGCTTGAGGACCCCGGAGTCGGTGAAGAAGTGGAAGATCCCCCATTC
>JBFYYH010000278.1:0-2774 GCA_041310125.1 Syntrophaceae bacterium
CATCCCAGCTCTCGAAGGGCCCCATCTGGTGGTTGTAGCCCCACTTCATGGCGTTGTCGATCCCAACGATGCTCTCGCAGATCTCCGGCACGCGGTTCGCCGCATAGATGAAGTTGTTGCAGAGGTACTCCCGGGCCACCTCGCCGGCCACATCGGTCCCGTTGAACATGACCTTCAGCGTCGCCGCTACCCCCTCATCAGATTTCTTTTTGGCGTCGGAGACCGTGGCGAACTTGGGCTTGCCGGCCGGGACATACTCCATCGTGTTGTAGTCCAGGACCAGCTTGCCCTTCTTGCCGTTCGCGCCCTTTGTCCTCTTGTAGAAGCCCTGCTTGGTCTTGTTGCCGAGCCACTTGAGCTCGATCATCTTGTTCCAGATATCGCTCGGGACGAACATCTCCCGCATCTCGTCGTCGGGAACCGCCTCGTAGAGATTCTTCATGACGTGGTTCCCGGTATCGAGACCCACCAGATCGATGGTCCCGAAAATCGCCGAGCCCGGGCGACCCAGCGCCTTGCTGATGATGGCGTCCGTCTCGTCGAACCGGAGGTTCTTCTCCATTGTCAGATGGATGGCGTTGGAGAAATCGAAGATGCCGATCCGGTTGCCGATGAAATTGGGCACGTCTTTGCAGATCACGACCCCCTTGCCCAGGACCTCTTCGCAGAAGCGGGTCATGAACGAGACGACCTCGGGTTGGGTTTCAGCGCCCGGGATGATCTCGAGGAGCTTCATGTAACGGGGGGGATTAAAGAAGTGGGTCCCAAGAAAATGCTCCTTCAGTTTGGGCCCGAACTTCGCGGAGATGTCCCTGATGGGGATTCCGGAGGTGTTCGTGGAGACGATGCAGTTGGGGCGGACGATCTTTTCCACCTTCGCGAAGAGTTCCTGCTTGATCTTCAGGTTCTCGATGACGACCTCGATGACCCAGTCCACGTCGGCCAGCCACTTCAGGTTGTCCTCGAAGTTGCCGATCTTGATCATGGAGGCGTTCTTCTTGGAGTAGAAGCTCGCGGGTTTTGATTTTGTGACGCCGGCCAGCCCGCCCGCGGCGAAGCGGTTCCGCCAGGCGGGGCTCTTCTCGGTCAAACCGGCCTTCTTGTCGGCTTCGGTGAGCTCGAAGGGGACGATGTCGAGCAGGCAGCACTCGATCCCCGCGTTGGTCAGGTGGGCGGCGATGGTGGCCCCCATGACCCCGGCTCCCAGAACAGCGGCTTTCTTGATCTGATAGGACATGTCTTTCCTCCTTGTGAAGTCGGTCAAGCGATGCGTTACGCCGAGAAGCTCTCGTCGGCGATCTCGATGGGCACCTTCTCCCCTTCCTTGATGAGTTCGCAGCGGGCCTTCACGGTGGAGAGCATCTCCACGGCGAAGAACTTCGCCGAGGCGATTTTGCCCTCGTAGAAAGCCACTTCGGGGTTCGTATGCACCAGGGCCCTCTTCTTGCCGATCGTGTCGGCGCCGTTCTGCTCGTACAGAACGGCCAGTTTATCCTCGGCGATCCCCGCCGCCTGCAGGAGCAGCCAGCCCAGCGTCACGTCCCCAAAGATCTCCAGGTAGGGGGAGGCGTTCAGGACGGGGAGCAGGAAGCTGGAGCTCTTGCCGAAGCCGGCGAAGGCCATGGTCAGGTCGATCAGGGCGTTCCCCGCCTCTTCCAGCTTGCCGGCGTACTTCTTCAGATCGTTGGAGCCCTTCAGCTTGCCGATGGTCCCCATGATGTCGCCGGCCAGGTTCATGACATTGGCGCCCTTGTTGGAGCCGAGCTTGCGGCCCACGAGGTCCAGGGCCTGGATGCCGTTGGTCCCCTCGTAGATGGCGGCGATCTTGACGTCCCGCATGTACTGCTCCACGGGATATTCACTGCAGTAGCCGTAGCCGCCGAAGGCGTCGACGGCCTTGGAGCAGACCATCAGCGCGATGTCGGAGGAGAAGGCCTTGCAGACCGGCGTCAGGAGTTCCAGCATGCCGAACCACTTCTTCGACTCGGCCCCTTCCGTCACGTGGGACATGTCGAGGCAGTACGACGCGTAGAGGTTCAGGGCCCGGATCCCTTCCACGTAGGATTTCATCCACATCAGGTCCCGGCGGATGTCGGGGTGCTTGATGATGGGGACGGCCTTGGCGTCGGGGTTTTTCATCTCCCAGACGGGGGTCATCTGGATCCGCTCCCGGGTGTAGGCCAGGGCCTGCTCGAAGGCCGCCGTGGCGTGCCCCAGGGACTGCATGCCGACTTCCATCCGGGCCTCGTTCATCATCTGGAACATGACCCGCATGCCCTGGCGCTCCTTGCCGAGGAGCTCGCCGATGCACTTTCCGTCCTCGCCGAAGTTCAGCGTGCAGGTGGCGCTGCCCTTGATGCCCATCTTGTGCTCGATGTTGCCGGTCTTCACGTCGTTGAACTCGCCCATGGAGCCGTCGTCGTTGACCCGGTACTTGGGCACGATGAAAATGGAAACGCCCGCCGTTCCCGGGGCATCCCCTTCGATCCGGGCCAGGACCGGGTGGACGATGTTCTCCGTCAGGTCATGATCTCCGCAGGAGATGAAGCACTTCGTGCCCGTGATGAGGAACTTGCCGTCGGGCAGGCGCTTGGCCGTCGACTTCAGGGCGCCCACGTCGCTCCCCGCGCCGGGCTCGGTGAGGCACATCGTGCCGCCCCACTTGCCCTCGTACATCTTGTACATGTACTTCTTCTTCTGCTCCTCCGTCCCGAAGACCTCGATCAGGGCGGCGGCTCCGTTGGTCAGGCCCGGGTACATCCAGAAGGCGAAGT
>JBFYYH010000279.1:0-5506 GCA_041310125.1 Syntrophaceae bacterium
GTGTGCTCTTCCGATCTGCCTCGACCTGACGCAGCAGAGCGAATCGGCCTACACGGTCATCGAATGACGGCCGCATGATTGCTCCGGCAACCAAAACACCAATGCGGTCATCCCCCCGAAGCGTGTCCCCCCGCGGGCGGGGAGCGGACATCCGGGACTGCCCTGGGTTCGGGATCACGGTTCGATCAACGGATTTCATCGAATAGAAGGAGGAAAATGCCATGAAATACATCGTCGCGATCATCCAGCCCCACCGGCTGGAGGAGGTCAAGCAGGCGCTCGAAGCGGTGGACGTAAACTTGATGACCGTCACCAACGTCCTCGGCCAGGGCCGGCAGAAGGGGCACACCGAGATCTACCGGGGGGCGAAGGAGGTCGGCGGCCTCCTCCGGAAGGTCCGGCTGGACATCGCCGTGAACGAGGCGTTCGTCGAGCCGACGATCGCCGCCATCCAGAAGGGGGCGAAGACCGACGGCGGCAAGGTCGGGGACGGAAAGATCTTCGTCCTCGACCTCGCCGACTGCGTCCGGATCAGCTCCGGCGAGCGGGGCGGCATCGCCATCGGTTGAAATCCCGTAGCTTATTCTCTATGATATGGAAGTGCGCTTTACATGACTTGAAAATCGGATCCCGGAAACGTGCATTGGAGATTTTTCGGGCACCCTGCCCCCTCCTCATTTTCCATTCCGCTCAGCGGGGAGGTGCAGGTCGAAATATCCAGCGCGTGGATCGCGCTTTTCAAGGGTCTGGATGCAAGGATTCGTTGTTTGGAGGAGATCATGAAACGTTTGACAGAATTCAAAAATGGATTGTGGATTGGTCTGCTGGTCGCCGGGATGCTGGCCATGTCGGCCGCTCCGCTTGGGGCCGAAGAAGAAAAGCCCTCGGGCGATTTCACGGTGGCCGTGATGAGCCAATACCTCTGGCGAGGGTATGAAATGAGCCGAAACAGCGTCGCAATCCAGCCATCGTTGACCGTCGGCTACAAGGGGTTTTCCGCCAACCTCTGGGGGAATCTGGATACGAAGCCCTACTCCCCCGGCAACGCGTCCTATCACAGCAGATGGAATGAAACGGATTTGACCCTCTCCTACTCCAAAACATTGGGATTGTTCAACATCGGCGGCGGCTATGTTTACTGCAATCTTGCTGCGATGAACAAGGATGCGGCCAACCGCAGCGATTCCCAGGAGCTGTTTGCGACCGTCTCACTCAACACCCTGCTCTCACCCACCTTGACGGCGTACAAGGAGATCGACCATTACCGCAACTGGTATTTCTTGCTGGGGATCTCACACGCCTTTGAGTTGAGCAAAATGGTTTCCCTGAAGCTGGCGGCATCGGCGAGCTATCTGCTGAGCACCGATACGGACACGTATCCGAAATTCGACGACAATGCCCTGCCCACCGCAGACAAATTCCGAAACTTCCACGACGGGTCGGTGTCGGCGAGCCTGCCGATCCAGGCTACGGAAAGCATCACCGTGACGCCGATGCTTTCCTACGTTTTCCCTCTGAGCGGCGATGCGAAGGCTGAGATGAAGGGATTCGGGCTGAAAGGGACGGCCTCTCCCGCGGAGCGGGACAGTTCATTTTTTTACGGCGGCCTGAGCGTCGCCTTCAGTTTCTGATCATACATTCCCCCGAAAGGTCCGGGGACGTAGATCCGCGCCGCATTCCCGGACCTTTCTCTTCCTCCTTGTTTTTTCATTTTCTAAACTTGACGCCCCTGTGGTATGGGGAGGCGCAGGGCCGAAAGATGTCCGGCGCAGAGATGGATCTCGATTTTCAAAAGTCTGGGGGAGAGAAAGAGAGATGACGGAGAGCGGAACCGCGGACGTGCAGCAGAATCTTCCGGACGGGGCAGCAGCGATCCCGATGGAGGAAAAAGGCAAGACGGAGGGACATTCCCCGGAGGCGCATCTCGCGAAGATCGCGAGCGAGCTGGGGATCGCACGGGAACAGGTTTCGGCGACGGCCCAGCTTCTCGGCGAGGAGGCGACGGTCCCCTTCATCGCCCGCTACCGGAAGGAGGCGACGGGATCCCTCGACGAGGTGCAGATCACGGCGATCCGCGACCGTCTCGCGCAGCTCGCGGAGCTGGACCGGCGGCGCGGGGCGATCCTCCAGTCGCTCCGGGAGCGGGATTTCCTCACCGACGGACTCGCGGCGAAGATCGCCGCCGCACAGACCCTCTCGGTCCTGGAGGACCTCTACCTCCCCTTCCGCCCCAAGCGCCGGACCCGGGCAACGATCGCCCGGGAGAGGGGGCTGGAGCCGCTGGCGGAGAAGATCTTCGCCCAGGAGGAGGGGTTCGACCCGGCCGCCGCGGCCGCGGATTTCGTCGATCCGGAAAAGGGGGTCGCCTCGGTCGAGGAGGCGCTCGCCGGGGCGAGGGACATCCTCGCCGAACGGGCGAACGAGGACGAGCGGGCGCGCGCGAAAATGCGCTCATTCTTTGCGGAGAGGGCCGCCTTCCAGTCCCGGGTAATCCCCGGGAAGGAGGCGGAGGGGAGCCGTTACCGGGACTGGTTCGATTGGGAGGAGCCGGCTTCAAAAGCCCCGTCCCACCGGATCCTCGCCATGCGCCGCGGCGAGAAGGAGGGGTTCCTCACCCTGCGGGTCGTCCCGCCGGAGGCGGAGGCAATCCCGCTTTTGACCGGACTTTTCGTCCGGGGAAGCTCTCCGGCCTCCGAGCAGGTCCGGCTCGCCGCGGAGGACGGCTACCGGCGGCTCCTCGCGAACGCGATGGAAACCGAGATCCGGATGACGACCAAGAAGCGGGCCGACGCCGAGGCGATCCGCGTCTTTGCCGACAACCTCCGCCAGCTCCTCCTCGCCCCGCCGCTGGGGCAAAAAAGGGTCCTCGCCCTCGACCCCGGCTTCCGGACAGGGTGCAAGCTCGTCTGCCTCGACGCCCAGGGAAAACTCCTCCACTTCGACGCGATCTTTCCCCACCTCTCCGAGAAGGCGCGGGGGCAGGCGGCCGATACGGTCCGGAAGCTCTGCGCGCGGTTCCGGATCGAGGCGATCGCCGTCGGGAACGGTACGGCGGGAAGGGAGACGGAGACCTTCCTCCGGACGCTGGGCCTCCCCGAGACGGTCGAGATCGTCCTGGTCAACGAAAGCGGCGCCTCGGTCTATTCCGCCTCGAAGATCGCCCGGGAGGAGTTCCCCCACGAGGACGTCACCGTCCGCGGGGCGGTCTCCATCGGCCGGCGGCTGATGGACCCGCTGGCGGAGCTCGTCAAGATCGAGCCGAAGGCGATCGGCGTCGGCCAGTACCAGCACGACGTCGATCAGGGGGAGCTCAGGCAGGCGCTGGATGACACGGTGATGAGCTGCGTGAACGCGGTCGGCGTCGAGGTGAACACGGCGAGCGCCCCGCTTCTGACCTATGTCTCCGGACTGGGGCCGGCCCTCGCGGAGAAGATCGTCGCCTGGCGCAACGAAAAGGGGCCCTTCCCCTCCCGTGATGCGCTCAAGGAGGTGCCCCGCCTCGGGGCAAAGGCCTTTGTCCAGGCCGCAGGCTTCCTCCGCATCCGGGACGGGGAGAATCCGCTCGACGCCTCCGCGGTCCATCCGGAGAGTTACGCGATCGTCGATGCGATGGCGAACGACCTCGGCTGCTCGGTGACCGACCTGCTCAGCGACGGCGACCTCCGCAAACGGATCGATCCCGCCCGCTACGTGACGGACGAGGTCGGCCTCCCGACGCTCAACGACATCCTGGCGGAGCTCGCGAAGCCGGGCCGCGACCCCCGGGAGCGCTTCGAGACCTTCCGCTTTGCCGAGGGAATCGAGAAGCTCGAAGACCTCCAACCCGGGATGAAGCTCCCCGGCATCGTGACGAACATGACCGCCTTCGGGGCCTTCGTGGACATCGGCGTCCACCAGGACGGCCTCGTACACCTCAGCCAGATCGCCGACCGGTTCGTGAAGGACCCGGGCGAGGTCCTCAAGGTCCGGCAGATCGTGGAGGCGACGGTTCTTTCGGTGGACCTGGAACGGAAGAGGATCTCTCTCACGCTGAAAAAGGAGAAACCTGCACCCAGTGCTCGGCCTGCGGCCCCCAAACCTTCCGCAGAAACATCCGGGCCGAGGATCATTCCAGGCAAAAAGCCCCCGGAGAAAAAGGGGGAGAAAAGAAAATCAACGGAGAAGACGAAAGAGAAGCAGGTCCCGTTCAACAACCCCTTCGCCGCGGTCTTCGGGAAGAAATAGGAATCGAATCGGTATTGGTTTGGGGGTGCCTCGCGGGCTACAGGAAAGGGTGGCCGGCGGAGAACTAAGCCTGGGCAGGCTCGAAACGATGAATCCGCGACAACACCTCGGACAGGGCGTCCTTGGCCTGCGCCGTATCGTAATCGGTTTGCAGCCCCACCCAGAAACCATCGCTGGTCCCAAAAAACCGGGACAGACGCAAGCCGGTGTCGGCCGTCACCGACCGTTTTCCGGCGATGATCTCCCCGATCCGGCGCTGCGAAACGCCGATTTCCTTGGCGAGCCGGTACTGGGTAATCCCCATCGGCTTCAAGAATTCCTCCAGCAGGATTTCGCCGGGGGTGGGATAAGCGATTTCACGCGGCATGGTCATTCCACCTCTTGTTGAGCCGTCAGTAATGGTGTCTGGCCTGCAGGAAATCGATGCGGTCGTCGCCGACCAGATAGACGATGCGGTGCTCCTGGGTCAGGCGGCGGGACCAGATGCCGGGGGCAAGGTATTTCAGGGGTTCCGGCTTGCCGATCCCGGTAAAAGGGTCGCCAAGCACCGCTTCCACGATTGCCAAAGCGCGCAGGGCAACCTTTCGTTCCACGGCTACCCAATGGCGCAGGTCCTCGATAAATTCCGGCTGGAAAACGGCCTCCCGCCGGGGCTGCTTCTTTTGTCCGGCTTTATCCTTTTTCTCCAAGGCCGATCCCTTTTTTCAGCGCTTTCAGCGTCTGCGGTTTTTCGGTCCGTGACTGGGCGCGGGCCAGAGCCTGAAGCAGGCGTCCGGCATTCTTCGGCGAGCGGAGCAGGTGGGCCGTCTCCGTGAGGCTTGCCAGTTCGTCGGCGGCCACGACCGCGACGTCTTCGCCGCCCCGCCGCCGGATGATGACAATCTCCCGGTTCTCCGTCACCTCTTTGAACAAACTGGACATGTTGGCGCGGGCCTGGGTGTACGTGGTCTGAATGGGCATGCCTTTTCCCTCCCTTTTTTCTGTACCGGAACACTGTACAGGTTATGCCCAAGGTCGTCAAGCCTTATTGCGCCGGCTTTCCCCGCCATTTTTCCAGGCCGTAGTGGGCGGCGAGGCCGGCGAGAAAGCCGAAGGCCATGTTCGAAAGCAGCGCCACGGCGACCGTGATGAAGAGCGGAAGCAGGTCCCAGCCGGGGCGGACGTCGCGGGCGAACTTCGTCAGCTCGATCCCGACCAGGAGCATCATCGCCCCGATGATCGCCGGCGGGAAGGCGGAAAAAAGACCCGAGATCGCCGCCGCGAAGAAGAGGCCGAGCGCGAT
>JBFYYH010000280.1:0-2993 GCA_041310125.1 Syntrophaceae bacterium
GGAGTGGGAGGAGGCGGGGATCGTCCCCCGGGAGGCCTGGAAGAAGATGGGGGGGCAGGGCTTCCTCGCGATGAGCGTCCCCGAGGAGTACGGCGGCCTGGGTGCCGATTTCCTCTACTCCGTCATCGTGACCGAGGAGCTGATCCGGACGAACCACTCCGGCCTCGCCGCGCCGCTCCACAGCGACATCATCGTCCCCTACATCGTTGCCTTCGCCTCCGAGGAGCAGAAGCGCAAATACCTCCCGGGCTGCGTCTCCGGCGATATCATCACGGCGATCGCGATGACGGAACCCAATACCGGCTCCGACCTGGCCGCGATCAAGACGACGGCCGTCGAGACCGGCAACGAGTTTGTCCTCAACGGCCAGAAGACCTTCATCAGCAACGGGATCAACTGCGACCTGCTGGTGCTGGCCGCCCGCGACCCGTCCACGGAGAACCCGCACGCCGCGGTCGACCTCTTTCTCGTCGAGGCGGCAACACCGGGCTTCGAGAAGGGCAAGCAGATCAAAAAGGTCGGCTGGCACAGCCAGGACACGGCCGAGCTCTACTTCACCGACTGCCGGATCCCGAAGGAAAACCGCCTCGGCGACAAGGGGACGGGCTTCCTGAAGCTGATGCTGAAGCTCCAGCAGGAGCGGCTCGTCTGCGCGATCGGCGCCGTGGCGGCCGCCGAATACATGCTGGAGATCACGATCCAGTACTGCAAGGAGCGGACCGCCTTCGGCCGCCCCCTGACCAAGTTCCAGAACACCCAGTTCGAGATCGTCGAGATGGCGACCGAGGTGCGACTCGGCCGGACCTTCGTCGACAAGCTGATCGCCGACCACATGGAGGAGAAGCAGATCGTCGTCGACGTCTCGATGGCGAAGTACTGGACCACGGAGATGGCCTCCCGCGTGGCCGACCGCTGCATGCAGCTCTTCGGCGGCTACGGCTACTGCGAGGAGTACCCGATCGCCCGCGCCTGGCGGGACATCCGGGTGACCCGGATCTTCGCCGGCACCAACGAGATCATGAAGACGATCGCCGCCCGCTTCATGGGGCTGTAGTGAAGACACACTGCCCGTACAATATTTAGGGTCAGATGAATGGCCGGACCGCTGAAGGGGTTGAGGATCCTCGATTTCACGACGCTGCTGCCGGGGCCGTACGCGACGATGACGCTCGCCGACCTCGGGGCGGACGTCCTGCGGATCGTCTCCGGCTCCCGGCCCGACCTCGCCTCCTTCCTGCCCCCTTTCCTCCCCGGGACGAACATCGCCTGTGCGACGGCATACCTCGGCCGGGGAAAGCGCTGCCTGGCCCTGAACCTGAAGGACCCGCGGGCGGGCGGGATCGTCCGGAAACTGGTCGCCGACTACGACATCGTGATCGAGCAGTTCCGGCCGGGCGTCATGGCGAAGTTCGGCCTGGACTACGAAACGTTGAAGGCCGCCAACCCCGCCCTGATCTACTGCTCGCTCACCGGCTACGGCCAGACCGGCCCCCTGAAGAACCGGGCGGGCCATGACATCAACTACCTCGCCCGCTCCGGGGTCATGTCCTACTCCGGCGGGAAGTCCTCCGGTCCCACCCTCACGGGGATGCAGATCGCCGATGTGGCCTCGGGTTCCAACAACGCCGTCATCGGCATCCTGGCCGCCGTCGTCCACCGCCAGCGAACCGGCGAGGGGCAACATGTCGACGTCTCGATGACCGACGGCGTCGTCGCCTTCAACGCCCTGGCCGGCGCCGCATTCCTCGTGGACGGGACGGAGGCCCGCCGCGGGGAGGCAATCCTGAACGGCGGCTCGCTGTACGATTTTTACGAGACGAAGGACGGGGAATTCATCAGCTTCGGCGGACTGGAGCCCCAGTTCTTCGCCGCCTTCTGCGAAACGATCGGCCGGCCCGACTGGATCCCGGGCGGGGTCGTTCCGCCCGATCTGCCACGCGTCAAGGAGGAGGTCCGGGCGGCAATCCGTTCGAAGACGCGGGACGAGTGGATGGCCCTCTTCACGAAGGTGGACGCCTGCGTGGAGCCGGTCCTCTCCCTCGGGGAGGCCCTGAGCGAAGAACAGGTGCGTGCGCGGGGAATGATCGTCGAGGTGGAACTGCCCGGCGGCGGGACGGTCCGGCAGCTTGGCCACCCGATCCGCTATTCGGCCACGCCGCCCCGGTACGGAAAGGCCGGCTGCGCCCCGGGGACGGACAACGTTGAGGTCCTCCGCGGCCTCGGATACACGGAGGGCGAGATCGCGGAATACGAGAAACCGGGACTCTTCAAATGAAACGACCGGAACATCCGCGGAACACCGCGATCGTCGACCCCGCGACGGATGGCCACACCCGGGAAGGCAGAGATGCAGCGGGGGGAGAAAGGGGTTGAGATTTCTTTCGGGGGGAATCATGGAGAGCAGCTTCAAGATCGAAAAAGAGGGGCAGGTCGCCTGGCTCATCCTGAACCGGCCGGAGAAGCGGAACACGATGACCTGGGAGTTCTTCCGGGAGCTGGCGGAACAGTTTTCCGCCTTCGACGAGGACCCGGAGATCCGGGCGGTCGTCATCCGGGCGGAGGGAAGGATGTTCACCGCCGGCCTCGATCTGGTCGCCGCGTCGTCCCTGCTTGGCGACGGTTCCGCCGCCTACCGGGAGGGACTGCGGAAGAAGATCTTCGAACTCCAGGACGGGATCAGTTCCATCGAGCGCTGCCGGAAGCCGGTGATCGCCGCGGTCCACGGCCCCTGCATCGGCGGCGGAGTGGACCTGCTGACCGCCTGCGACATCCGCCTCGCCTCGCGAGATGCGATCTTCTCGATCCGCGAGACGCGGCTCGGAATCGTCGCCGACGTCGGGACGCTCCAGCGGCTGCCGACGATCATCGGCCACGGCTGGAGCCGGGAGCTGGCCCTCACCGGCCGGAACTTCACGGCGGAGGAGGCCCTCAAGATGGGTTTCATCACCCGCCTGGCCGAAGACCGGGAGGCTCTCCTCCGGGAGGCGCGGACG
>JBFYYH010000281.1:0-2509 GCA_041310125.1 Syntrophaceae bacterium
GATCAGGTTGGCCCCGAGGGCCTTGAGCACCTTGCGGCGCTCGAGACTCATGGTCTCCGGCATGGTCAGGGTGATCGGTATGCCCCGGGCGGCGGCCACGAAGGCCAGGGCGATCCCGGTATTGCCGCTGGTCGGCTCGACGATTTCCACCCCCAGTTTCAGGAGGCCGCGCTTTTCGGCGTCCCAGATCATGCTGGCGCCGATCCGGCACTTGACCGAATAGGCCGGATTGCGCCCCTCCATTTTAGCCAGAACGGTCCCCCGGAATCCCTGTGCGAGATGGTTGATGCGGACCAGCGGCGTTCGGCCGATGCTCAGGCTGTTGTCCTCGTAAATGTTGGCCATGATATTTCTCCTTTCCACTTGGATGAATTCCTGTCTGCGCCCGCGGCGGGCGGTCAGCCCCGTTCCTGAAGCCGCCGCTTCGCCCGGGGTGCTGCGAAGATGACTCGATGCCTTTGAAAATCGCGACCCCTCGACGCGCTTCGCGGGTGCGATTTCCAGGTGGCGCAGGGCTCCCTATCCGTGCGCCGCCCGGAGCGCCTGATCGAGATCCGCGAGGATATCGTCGACGTCCTCCAGGCCGACGGAGATGCGAACAGCGTCCTGCTCCACGCCGGATTTCTTGAGTTCCTCCGCCGTCAATTGCGAATGCGTCGTGCTGGCCGAATGGATGACCAGGGTCTTTGCATCCAGCACGTTCGCCAGGTGCGAGGCCAGCTTCACATGGTTGATGAACCGCTTGGCGGCTTCAAACCCGCCCTTGACGCCGAAGGTGAAGATGGCGCCCGGTCCCAGCGGAAAAAGTTTCCGGGCCCGTTCGTTGTCCTTGTGGCCCTTCAGCCCCGCATACTCCACCCGGGAGACCAGGGGATGGCCGGCCAGATACTCGGCCACCTTCTGTGCGTTCTCGGCATGCCGCCTGGCCCTGAGCGGAAGCGTCTCGATCCCCTGCAGAAGCAGAAACGAGTTGAACGGTGAGATCGTCGCCCCGGTGTCCCGGAGCAGGCCGGTCCGGATCTTCAGGACATAGGCGAGCCCCGGCGCAACGGCCTTGTCGTGGCCGCCGAACGCATCCCAGAAATTGACGCCATGGTAAGCGGCGTCCGGTTCGGTGATCTCCGGGAATTTCCCGGAGCCCTTCCAGTCGAAATCGCCCCTCTCCACAATCGCGCCGCCCATGGTCGTTCCATGGCCGCCGATGATCTTGGTCAGCGAGTAGACCACAATGTCCACCCCGTGTTCAAAGGGGTGAAAAAGGGGCGGCGGAGAGACCGTCGTGTCCAGAATAAACGGGATCCTGTGGCGGTGGGCGATCCCGGCGATCGCGTCGATGTCGTCGACATTGCTCTTCGGGTTGCCGATCGCCTCCGAAAAGACGAGGCGGGTATTTTCGTCCATCGCCTTCTCGAAATTCGCCGGGTCCGACGAGTCCACGAACCGCACCTCGATGCCGAACCGCTTCAAGTCCACCGTGAAGAGCGTGTAGGTCCCGCCGTAGAGCTTGTCGCCCGTGACGATATTCTGCCCCGCCTGGGTGATGGCGCAGATGGAATAAAAGATCGCCGCCTGGCCCGAGGCCGTCGCCACGGCGCCCGTCCCACCGGTGATCGCCGCGAGGCGTTTTTCCAGCACATCCGTGGTGGGGTTCATCAGGCGCGTGTAGATGTTGCCGAAGGCGCGCAGCGCGAACAGGTCCGCGGCGTGGTCGGCGTCCTTGAACACGTAGCTGGTGGTCTGGTAAATCGGGACAGCCCGCGATCCGGTAACCGGGTCCGGAACCTGTCCCGCATGCAGCGCCAATGTGTCGATTCCCTGGTATTTCTGGGTCATGGTCATTGCCCTCCTGATAGAATTTACATGAAAATCCCGCTCCCTCCGCGCGCTGGATATTTTCCGACCCTGCGCCTCCTCGTTTCGCTGCAAAGACGAAATGAGCTGCGCTTCGCTGCGGGGGCAGAGCACCCCTCTCTCCCCGAAAAATCTCCCATGCGCGCTTCCGGGAACAGATTTTCAATTTGCGCGAAAGTCTCTTGTTGTCTTTCGGCAAACGCTTTCATGCTTGTGTTCATAAAAGGAGATGAGGGTCCCTGGCATTCGGGTTCCGGCCATTTTTGTTGAACCTCATTTCAATATCAAGTCTATTTACTAAGTAGTCTTTATCGGCAAGAAAATTAAATGATGTAATCGGCCAGTCGCTTGCTTCGAATGGTCTCCGTGCGGCTTGCCATATCCGCAAATGTGGTCTTGTCCACCACATCATTGATCCGATGATTGACCTCCAGAAATAGCTCCCGAAACGCGCAGCGGTTTTCAAAATCTCATGTTTCACGACACGTTTCGTTTACACAACCGATCGGAGAGGTCGTTCCTTCAATGAGCCGGATGATTTCCCCAATCGTGATTTTCCCCGGGTCTCTGGCGAGGGAGATTCCGCCCCTGGGGCCGCGCACCGTCTTGATATAATTGGCGCCTTTCAGAATCAGGACGATCTGCTCCAGAAACTTCT
>JBFYYH010000282.1:0-4573 GCA_041310125.1 Syntrophaceae bacterium
CGGCGCTCTTGACCTGATAGCATACCTTCACCCTGGGCTGGTCGGTATCGCCAAGCCCGGAAGCAATCTCCACAACGGGTGGGGGATTCTTGATCGTGTCTGCCATGGTGATGGTCCCCAGCCCGCGGATGTCTTCTCCCCGAAACTTGGCCGTCACGATGTCAGGTCTGTAAAAGACATCGTAGAACTTATCCACGCTGTACGTGTGATCTCCAACCACGACGCTCAGGTACTGCGCTCCTTTCTCTGAGGAGTTGTAGTAGCCCTCTTTGGTTATCGTCAACCATTCGCCGTCCGAGAAGCCGACGAACATGGCCATCTCTTCGCCGGTTTGCGCATCGTACATCCTGACGGCGGAATCACTCAGGTTGAGCAGCACTCGTCTGCCGTCGGGGTGATACGCGCCGGAAAGGGCGTTGCCGGTGTAAATCCTCAAACCTTTCCATGCGTCTGAGAAATCCACCATTGCTGTCCCCGTTTTCACATCCCACGTTTTCAGCGGCTTCGCGAAGATCATGACCTGCGTTCCGTCGGGGGAGAGGGTTATACCGTTCACCCCGGACCATCCACGTCTTTGCCCTTCCGCCACTTCGAAACCGGCAAACTGCTTCAATGCTTTGCCGCTTGCGGTATCCCACACACGGACCACATCATCGCACCTCGAACTGGTCAGGACAGACCGGCCATCGGGTGAAAAAGCAATGGAATTGGCGCCCTCCCCCAACAAGCACGATTTGTGACCCTGAATGCTCCAGACTTTTCTTGATGTGGCGATCTCCCAGAGATGGAGAAAGCCGTCTTTATCCCCGGCAAGAAGATAATGGCCGTCAGGGGAAAAACCGGCAGCGATGCATCCTTTTGCAGAAAATTTTCGAATGGCCTTCCAGCTCCCGGTATCGAACACATAGATTTCATGGAGGCTCGAGGCGAGAAAGTACCGGCCATCGCGCGAAAACTTGACATCGTGGACATACAGCCATGGCCCCTTGAAACCAGCGAATTTCCTGACAATGGTTCCGGTGGCCAGATCCCACACGTTCAGCGCATATTGGTCATGCGCCTCTCGTACCGTCCCTCTTGTCTCGCCGCCTGTCACCGCATATCTGCCATCCGGAGAAATGGCTACTGCCATGGCCAGTTTCAACGTATTCGTCCCCTTGAAGATCTGGCGTCCTTCGACCAAATCCCACATTCGGACAATACCGAGGTCGGTCGCATTCCAGGTTCCTCCATTGTCCACAGTAAGGAGGTAGCGGCCGTCCGCAGAGATGGACAACGCGGAGATGGCATTGGCTTCTTTGTGAATATTCATCATCAGGTCGCCGCTCTTCAAGTAGACTTGGGGCACGGAAAACGGCTCGGGGATGGAGGCACAGGAGACCAGAAGCAAGAACAACAAAGACCATACTGTTGATCTTTTCATGTATTTTCCTTCTGTCCTTTCATGGGTCATCGTGCTATAATTTCAGCCAATCCAACTACACCGTGCAAGGAGGATCTTATGAAGCGCTTTTGGGTCAAAGTCTTATCCTGCCTGATGATCAGTTCTTTTCTCGCTTCTTGCGCATCCGCATTGCCCGAGCATCAAAGAGGGGCAGCCACCAAAAGGGGTATGCCGCGCCAGGCTCAGGAAGAGGTTGTTCCCAGTCAGGCACCGGGAGCGGTCGCCCCCAAAGAAGGCACTTCCCAGTCAAAGTAACCGGCCCCAAAGCTGTTGTTTGATCAGAAGTTCCTCTTGGAAGGTGGGAGTATAAATCAGGCGGTCTCGCGTGTCAAAGGCGAAACAATCAACATTAACCTTGAAATGTTGGTTGTTTGGCTAAGTGAGTGGATCGTCTGTTACAGAAACTATTCGCATTCACCGGATGAGCCCAAATTCTCCGGTCGAGGCAAGCGCTGCACAACACCGAATGGAGAGGGGGCTTCTTTTTAGATTCGGTGGCTTTTTCCAACTGTTTATTCTTCAGTGCTCAACGGGGCACGAGCGTCTGCTCCGCCTTGGCGTGGTTCGTTCATATTACCGATTATCCAGGGCTTCGATATCGGCGAGGTCCTTCGCCCTGCCAATCGCCCGTTTGTTCTGGATAAATGGTTCTCGCCCCAGGAAGTTGACCGGGACATCACCATAGTTCCCCAGCGCGCGACTTGAAAAAGCCTCTTCCCAAGAAACTCCTGTGATGGATGTGATGAGATCGATACGAACAGGCGGTTCGCCAAGCTGGATAACCCGTTCCGGATTTTCGAAATCCGCTGCCGCCAGGCCGAGCAGACCGAAACCGAATAGAGTGAGGGCTTTGAGAATCCGCTGTGCATTGGCGGAATCGGGCCGGACAAGGATATCTATATCACCCGTGTATCTCGGTGCGCCGTGGAAGGCCAGGGCATAGCCGCCGACGATCAGGTATTCAACATTTTGCTCGTTGAATAACACGAGCAGTTCTTTGAAGTCGGGCTGTATCTCCATGCCATTGTTTTCTCAGGAATTCCACCGTAACAATGCGTTCCTCCGGGGTCTTGCTCAGCCAATAGGCCAGATCCTTCCCTGGCGAGGAAGTATCTTTCAGGTTTAATCGAGCGATAACTCTTCGAATCATAGATAATTTATAATCTGCCAGGCGTGAATTTGCAAGGATATCGACACCCCCGCAACATCTTCCACAACCTTGGTGATCTTGGGCAACCAAAGTTTGATCACTCAGGATCGCAATGTTTTTCTCTTTGCCTGGTTCCCGGCAGTGACACAGTATTTCAACCATGGACCGCAGAGAGGTTTGGTGCCTTTTTTCGAGAGTTCGCCGCTCAACGGGGCGCGAGCGTCTGCTCCGCCTTGGCGTGCGTCGCGATCTCCCGGTCGCTGAACCACCAGTAGAGCTTCTCTCCGTTCATAAAGGGTTTGACCTGATCCCGGGAATGGCGCGTGAACATTCTTCCCGAAACGCCCCCGGGGAGAACGGCGAGGATCTTGTCCGGGTCCCCGAGGTCGGCCACCATCCGCAGGGACGCGGAGAGGTTCACCGCGAACGGCCGGCCAGGATCGTAGGCGGCCCGGTAGAGCGTCTCCTGAGACCCGTCCATCGGGTGGGCCCCGCCGCCCAGAAACGCGCTCCCCGGTCCCTCCCGGTGAAGCGGTGAAACGAAGGTGATCCGGTGACGATCGCCCCATTTCCACTTCGCCGGATCCCCTTCCCCGGCCGCCTTCGCCTCCTCCAGCACCTTCAGGGCGGCGCGGCGGAAGATCTCGTCCCGCCCCTCCAACTCCCCGGTCCCCTTGTCGTCGAACCAGGGGGACTTTCCCTCCCGGACCATCCGCTGGAGACGCTCCTGCCAGAAATACCAGTCGCTGAGCATCGTCCGCGCCAGCTCCTCGCCCAGCTCGTCCCGGAAGACCTCCAGGGCGAACCGTTCGTACACCCGGTGGAAGACCAGCGGCGCCGCCCGGTCGGCCCGATCGCGGAAGTCCCAACCTTGGAGGAGCTTCCCCAGTTCCGCCGTCTCCAAATGCGCGAGGAGCGTCTTCGCCATCAGCGGCGCGACCTCGCGGGCCAGGAGGTTCAGGTCGTCCCGCTGGAGCGCCCAGTGGTCGTCCGGCGATTTCTTCCCCCGGGCGTCAAGGACCTCGGCCAGGCGCCGGTAGCGGTAGGAGGGAGAGGCGTGCGAACTGTAGTAGTAGGGGAAATCCCGTTTCACGGTCAGGTGGTTGCAGGTTCCGACCCATCCCCGCGAAGGGTTGAGGCTCCCCGGCATCTGCTCCAGGGGGATCCAGCCCGACCAGTTGTCCTTATCATCCTTGACGACGAGGGGCGCCGTCCCGTCGCCGCGGCTGCGGATGGGAAGGCGGCCCGAGGTCTGCCAGCCGATCCGCCCGTCCGCGTCGGCGAAGACGAAATTGAGCATGATCATCGTGACCTGTCCGATCATCGCCCGCAGGTCGTGGACGGAGTTGGCCGTCAGGATCCGGTCCAGGCCGAGGGAGGGCGCCATCGTCTCGAAGGGCGTCCAGCGGACGGTCAGCACCCGGGCGCTCTTCAGTCCCGGCAGGAGATCCGTCACCACGGGACCTCTCCGGGTCAAGCGGATGACGATCTCCTCTTCGCGGAAACCGCCGGCGGCCTTCTTGTCCTTGATCCGGATCGTCTCGCGGATCGTCTCGAAGGGGATGGAGTTCCGTCCCTCCAGGTAATGCTTTGGATTGGCCGGATCGACCGTCTCGACGCAGAGGTCCTGCGCGTCGCCGTAGGCGTTCGTAACGCCGAGGGCGATCCTCTCCGTGCGCCCCACGACCATCCCGGGGAGGCCGGGCATCATCACGCCCACGGCCCGGATCCCCGGCGCGATCAGCCCCGCCGGGTACCAGGGGCCGGGGAGGATCCGCGCGTCGAGGTGCGGGTCGTTGGCGAGGATCGGTTTTCCGCCGGACGAACGGGCGGCGCTTGTGACCCAGTTGTTGCTCCCCACGCGCAGCGGACCGGCCGTCTCCTCGAGGAGGGCCAGCAGCCTCCCGTCGCCGACGAGGCCGAAACGCGGTCCGTCGGTGGCGTTTGCCTCCGGCTGCTTCGAGGCGGGGAGCGGATCG
>JBFYYH010000283.1:0-3705 GCA_041310125.1 Syntrophaceae bacterium
GCCGACGGGATCGGCCTGGAGATCATCCCCGAGGGGATCCGGGTCCTGGAGGCCCTGGAGAAACGGACAGGGTCCTTCCGGATGACCTTTGAAACCTTCCCCTGGGGGTCCGAATATTATCACGCCCACGGGAGGATGATGCCGGAGGACGGCCTGGAGACCCTGAAAGCCTTCGATGCCATCTTCTTCGGTTCCGTAGGCCACCCCTCGGTTCCCGATCACATCTCCCTCTGGGGTCTTCGGCTTCCCATCTGCCAGGGGTTCGATCAGTATGCCAACGTCCGCCCCGCGCGGATCCTACCGGGGATCCGGAGCCCGCTCCGGGGCCGGGGTCCGGAGGACCTGGACTGGGTCGTCGTCCGGGAGAACACGGAGGGGGAGTACGCCGGCGTCGGCGGGAGGGCCCACGCGGGTCACCCGGAGGAGGTGGGGATGGAGGTTTCAGTCTTCACCCGGGCGGGGGTTTCCCGGATCATGCGCTTCGCCTTCGACCTGGCCCGGAAAAGGAAAAGGCGCCAACTCACCTTGGTGACCAAATCCAACGCCCAGCGCCACGGAATGGTCCTCTGGGACGAGATTTTTCAGGAGACGGCCGCCGGCTTTCCGGACGTCGCAACGGACCGGATGCTGGTCGACGCCGCGACGACGCGGATGGTCCTCCGACCGGAAACCCTCGATGTCGTTGTGGCAACGAACCTCCACGCGGACATCCTCTCCGACCTGGCGGCGGCCCTCTCGGGGAGCCTCGGGATGGGGGCAACGGCCAACCTGAACCCGGAGAGGGAATACCCCTCCATGTTCGAACCGATCCACGGCTCCGCTTTCGACATCATGGGGAAGGGGATCGCCAACCCCATCGGCACCTTCTGGTCGGCGGTCCTGATGCTCGAACACCTCGGTGAGGCCGAATCGGCCTCTCTCCTCATGTCGGCGATCGAGTCGGTGACGGCCCGGGGGGACCGCCTGCCCCGCGACCTCGGCGGAACGGCGACCACCCGCGAGGTGACGGACGCCGTCTGCACGGTCCTGAAATCCGGATAGCTGGAGAAGGGTTCGGATTCTTCATTCATTTTCACTGAACGGTTTCCAGCGTCCTGCCTGATCGCCGACCCTGAAATTCCAGGAACCCGATTCTCTCAACCCGCCCATTTCTTCCCCCGGCATGGGGTTGCCGTGAGCGGCTGGATCTGTTAACATCGGAACGGGCCTTTCGGAACGCGCGACCGTTTCTCCGGAGGCCCGGGAGGCGGACGGATGATCACGATCAACAGTTTTCTGCACCGGGAGGTGCTCAGCGACATCATCCTCCGCTGGATGTACGACGAGGCGCACCCCGCGGACGCGGATCGGATCGCGCAGATGGTCCATTTCAACCGCGTCTACATGTCCCGTTACCTGGAGGAGTTCGCCTGCCGCGTCTTCCGGGAGCTTCACCCGGGCGAGCTCCTGCCCCGCCGCGTCCAGATCAAGGGCGAGCTCAAGGACGCCATCGTGGCGCACTCCCCCTGCCGCGGCGGGCGCGCCGAAGAGCTGCTCCGGGAGTATCGCGAGAACCCCGGACGCTTCTTCCGGGAGACGCCGTTTCACGGGACCCTCTACTTCTGCCGCGGGAACGGTTCCGTGGAATATGTGGGATCGAGCCGGATCAAGCGGGTCCGCCGCCTGGCGGAAAAGGCCGCCCGCCGGATCATCGACCGGATCTTCGCGGAGATTCAGCGGCATGCCGAAATCCTCGCGGACGACCGCGCCCGCCTCCTCGGGATCCCGCGCGAACAGCTCATGACGACGCCGGAAGACATGACGGAGGAGTTTCTGCGGGCGGAGAACCGGCTCCTGAGCGATCTGCGGGACAAGAGGCCGATTGCGGGCGCGGAGCGGGGGCTGGCGATCAACGACGTGGCCGGGGTGAAGGTGATCCTCGAACAGGCGGAACAGGGAAGGCTGACGGCGCTCCTGGAGCGGATGCCGGAGTGCAGGGTGGTGGAAGAGGAACGCCATTCCGGGAGGTACAACGCCACCAACCTCCTCGTCCGCTTCCGGCCGCCGCGGGAGGAGCTCCTCCGCCGACCGCTCGGCCAAGGGCTTCTGGGCGTCATGCAGACGCGCGGCGTCTCCCCGGAAGAGACCTCCCGCTCCTTCGCCCGGTTCGTCCGGTCGGGGGAGGAGGATGTCCTCCTGGAGATCATCCTCTCCGACTACCAGGAGATGCTCGAGAGCGAGATCGGCCGCTGCATCCACGAGGACCGGATCATCCGGCAGCGACTTTTCCAGCCCTACCGCGGGCCGCTGGCGCGGAACATCCAGTACCTGATGGAGTACCTTTTCACCTTCCCTCTCTCGCCCCAGAGGGAGCTCGGCGAACTGCCGATCAAGATCTGGCACCGCTACCTGCCGGACTACTTCGACGAGATCCTCAAGGGGCTCTTCAGAATTCCACCCGACGATTTTCTGGATTAAAAATCAGACTTCGCCCTGCCCGGCCATTGCAAATCCCTCGTCGAGCAGCCTGGCCGTTTCCCGGGCGCGGATGGCCGGAGTTTTCGCCCCCATGACGACGGCGATCAGGCGGGTCTCCCCGCGCTTGGCCGTGGCCACGAGATGGTATCCCGCCTTGCGGACCCAGCCGGTCTTGAGGCCGTCCGCGTCCGGGTAGAGGCTCAGCAGGACATTCCGGTTGTGGTGGGTGATTGCACGGTAGGTGAAGTATTGCTGGGAATGGAGCTCCAGCGCCTCCGGAAAGCGCCGGAGGTATTCGCGGGCGAGGATCGCCATATCCAGCGCCGTCGTCATCTGCCCCTTGGCGGGAAGGCCGTTCGGGTTCTTGAAAACGCTCCGGGTCATTCCGAGCTCCCGGGCCTTCCGGTTCATCCGCGCCACGAAACGTTCGACATTGCCCCCGACATGTTCAGCCACGGCCACGGAGGCGTCGTTCGCCGAAACCACGGCCATCCCCTTGAGCAGATCCTCCAGCTGGATCTCGTTTCCCACCTCGACGAACATCTTCGACCCCCCCGTGCGTCCGGCCCTCCGGCTGATCTTCACCCGGTCCTCCGGTCGGACGCGGCCTTCCCGGATCGCCTCGTCGGCGAGGTAGAGGGTAAGGACCTTGGTGATCGAGGCGGGCTGGATCGGGGTGCCGGCGTTCTGGGCAAAGAGGACCCGCCCGGTGGTCATCTCCATGAGAACGGCCGAATGGGCTTCCAGGCGGAGTGGGGCGGCGGACAGGTTCGGTCCCAGGCAGAGGGAGAGAAGGATTGCGACAAGAAATGAAAGCGTCTTCCGGATCACCTGCTGCCCTCCTGAGCCTTCCACTCCGCGGCCAGGCCGATCGCGCCGGGTGACGGGGGCATCGCTGAGGTATCGAGCAAAGTTTCGGGCGCCAGGCGGCGGATGACCTCGTCCACGTATTCCGGCGGGAAGTGGGTTCCGCGGTGGAGGTTGAGGGCCTGGGGGAGGCAGCGCAGAAAGGCGCTTACCACCTCCGGCGCGAAGTGGGTCCCCGCCTCCTTCTGGAGGATCGAGATGACCCGCTGCAGGGGCATGGCTTCCGGGGCAAGTGTCTTTTCCCCGTCGTATTTGGGATAATCCCGCCGGGAGGTCAGGGCGTCGAACACATCGGCGACCGCGATGATCTTCGAGCCGGGGGGGATCTGATCGCCGGTGAGACCGTCCGGGTAACCCCGGCCGTCGATCTTCTCATGATGG
>JBFYYH010000284.1:0-9666 GCA_041310125.1 Syntrophaceae bacterium
TTCCGATCTCGGATCCCGCTCGCCATTCCCCAGGAAACCATCGTCCGGGGCGACGCGCGCAGCCTCTCCATCGCGGCGGCGTCCATCGTCGCCAAGGTGTCGCGGGACCGGATCATGGAGATCTGCCACCGCCAGTTTCCCCAGTACAATTTTCTCCGGAACAAGGGATACGGAACGCTGGAACACCGGCAGGCGATCGTGAAATACGGCCGCTGCAAGTTCCATCGCCGTTCCTTCCGGGTGGTCGGGATCGACGACCTCCCGGGAAATGGGGACCTCGGGTTCTGAGGGGTCGCAAACCCTCGAGGAGGAAGAGCGGTGTCGATGGCGGGGATCCGCACGGGAAAGAAGGGCGAAGAACTGGCTGCAGCCTGTCTCCGGGATGCGGGTTACCGGATCCTCGATCGCAATTACCGCTGCCTGTTCGGTGAAATCGATATCGTGGCCGAGGAGGGGGAGAGCCTGGTCTTCGTCGAGGTCAAGAGCCGGCGCTCGGATGCCTACGGGTCTCCGCAGCTCGCCGTCGGCCGGCAGAAGCAGAAGAAGATTTCCCGGGTATGCATCCACTATCTTTCGGAAAAGCGTTTGCATTCCCGGCAGGTGAGGTTCGATGTGGTGGCCATCCGGATGACGCCCGCGGGGAATCGGGCCGAACTGATCCGGAACGCCTTCGAATTCTCCCCCTGAAGGCGCTCAGACCATTTTCCCGGCGGTCGCTGAAGCTGCGGGGGCAGGGAACCCTTCTTCCCCGAAAAATCTCCAATGTGCGCTTGAAGGGACGGGTTTTTCAAATTGTGCGAAGGTATCTCACCGGAAATGCGTCAGCGGCGGCTTCCCGATGGGATAGACGTTGAAGCCGATCTCGAAGCAGCGGCGGTGGTCCAGGATGTTCCTCCCGTCGAAAAGGAAGGCCGGTTTTTCCATCTTCCTGTAGATCCTTCGGAAATCAAGATCCCGGTAGAGATCCCACTCGGTCAGGACCGCGACGGCATGGCAGCCCTCTGCCGCAAGGGAGGGATCTTCGACGTAGCGGATCCGACCTTCCAGCCCGGCAAGGGCGAGGCGAGCGTTTTTCAACGCCCGCGGGTCGGAGACCACCACCTCGGCGCATTCCTCCAGAAGCCGCCGGCAGACGTAAAGAGCGGGACTTTCCCGGGTGTCGCTCGTGTTCGCCTTGAACGCGAAACCCCAGAGGCAGATCCTCTTCCCGGCCAGGGTGTTGAACATCGCGCCGAGCATGTTCCGGATGAAGCGCTCCTGCTGGTAAGCGTTGATCTTCACGACGCTCTCCCAGTAGTCCGCCACCTCGTCGAGGCCATAGTGCCGGCAGAGGTAGACGAGATTGAGGATGTCCTTCTTGAAGCAGGAACCCCCGAAGCCGATGCTGGCGTTGAGGAACTTCGGGCCGATCCGGCTGTCCATCCCGACGGCGCGCGCGACCTCCGCCACGTCCGCGTCCGCCTTTTCGCAGAGCGAAGAGACGGCGTTGATCGACGAGATCCTCTGGGCCAGAAAGGCGTTCGAGACGAGCTTGGAGAGCTCGCTGCTCCAGATTCCGGAGGTGATGATCCTCTCGCGCGGGACCCAGTTCTCATAGATTTCGACCAGCGTGTCTCTCGCTTTCAGGCCGCATTTTGTCTCCCGGGAGCCGATGAGAACGCGGTCCGGATTTTCCAGGTCGCGGATGGCCGATCCCTCCGCGAGGAATTCAGGGTTGGAGAGGACGTCAAAGACGATGCCGTGGTCGCGGCCGTTGAGGATCCTTTCCATGGCGAGTGCGGTCTTCACGGGGAGGGTGCTCTTTTCGATCACGATCTTGGAGCTGTCGGAAAAGGCCAGGATCTGCCGGGCGGTCTTTTCCCAGTGCTGAAGGTCGGCGGCCATCCCGGCCCCCAGACCGAAGGACTTCGTCGGCGTGTTCACGCTGACGAAGATGATGTCGTTCTCCCGGATCCCCGACTCGATGTCCGTGCTGAAGAAGAGGTTCCGGCCGCGCGTCTCGGAAACGAGCCGGTCCAGGCCGGGTTCGTAGATGGGCAGTTCATCCGAATTCCAGGCTGCGATCCGCTCCGGATCGATGTCCACCACGGTGACCCGGTAGAGGGGACACTTCTGTGCAATGACGGCCATGGTGGGGCCGCCGACATAACCGGCGCCGATGCAGAGAATCTTCTTTTCGAAAGTCATGGCCTCCTCACGATCCGGGGAAAAGCGATCAAACCCAGTTGCGGAAATAGGCGATGGTCTTTTCCAGCCCTTCGGCGAGGGAGATCCGGGGTTCCCAGCCGAGTCTTTCCCGCGCAAGGGCGATGTCGGGCCTGCGCTGGACGGGATCGTCCTGGGGAAGCGGCCGGAAGACGACCCGAGAGTCCGAATCCGTCATCCGGATCACCGTCTCCGCCAGCTCCAGGATCGTGAACTCCCGTGGGGTGCCGAGGTTGACGGGACCGATGAAGCCTGCCGGGGAGTTCATCATCCGGATCAGACCTTCGACCAGGTCATCCACATAGCAGAAGGAGCGGGTCTGTGATCCATCGCCGTAGACGGTGATCTCCTCTCCCCGGAGTGCCTGGACGATGAAATTGCTGACGACGCGTCCGTCGGAGACGGCCATCCGCGGCCCGTAGGTGTTGAAGATCCGGACGATCTTGACGTCAACGCCGTTCTGCCGGTGATAATCCATCATCAGGCATTCTGCGGCCCGCTTCCCCTCGTCGTAGCAGCTCCGGATCCCGATCGGATTGACACGGCCCCAGTAATCCTCCTTCTGGGGGTGGATCTCCGGATCGCCGTACACCTCGGATGTGGAGGCCTGGAGAATCCTGGCCTTGACCCGCTTGGCCAGCCCGAGGGTGTTGATTGCCCCCATGACGCTGGTCTTGATCGTCTTGATCGGATTGACCTGGTAATGGACCGGGGATGCGGGACAGGCAAGGTTGTAGATCCGGTCGACTTCGAGATAGACCGGGTTGATGATGTCGTGGCGGATGAATTCAAAATGCGGATGGTTGAGCAGATGGCGGATGTTGCCGCGGCTTCCGGTGAAAAAATTGTCGAGACAGAGGATCTCGTGCCCCTCCGTGAGCAGCCGTTCGCAGAGATGGGAGCCGAGGAATCCGGCGCCGCCCGTGATCAGAATCCGCTCCATCCCTTTGCCCCCCTCCCAGACCGGACACCCCAGATTCAAAGCCTTTGCGACTTTTTGCGGGTTCTTCGACCCTCGATCCCCTCCAGGAGCGACGGATCCGTGCGCATTTTGCATCCCGGATCCGGGGCGCCCCGATCCCCTGCGGGCCCCGCCTGAATGCCTTGTTTTTCTGGCATTCCTGCTGTAAGGTTGCTATAAAACACAAAGGGAATTTGTCTGTCAATCAAAATGATCGCGGCCGCAACACCCGAGGGGGCATCGGTGCCGAAGGGAACGGGGAAAAAACTTCAGCCGTGCCGGAGCGGAACCCGGAAGAGGGGAAGCCAAAAGGGTCGCTCTTCCTCCGGCAACTCGAGGGGACCGGCGGATCGCGGATCAAGCGGGACGCTCTATGTGGTGGCCACCCCCATCGGGAATCTGGAGGACATCACGCTACGGGCGATCCGGATCCTCCGGGAGGTGCGGCTGATCGCGGCCGAGGATACCCGGAGAACGCGAATTCTGCTCGACGCCCATCGGATCGCCACCCCGATGACCAGCCTCCATGACTGGAACGAATCGAAAAAATGCGGAATGCTGATCGAAAGGCTCGAGGCGGGGGAGGACATCGCCTATGTCTCGGACGCGGGAACGCCGGGGATATCCGATCCCGGTTATCACCTGGTCCGGGAGGCCATTGCAAAGGAGATCCGGGTGGTGCCTGTTCCCGGCTCGTGCGCCTTGATCGCCGCGCTCAGCGTCTCCGGACTGCCGATGGACCGCTTCCTTTTTCTGGGTTTTCTGCCGAACCGCTCCCCCGCGCGAAGACAGATGCTTGCCTCTGTTCGCCGCGAGGAAAGGACCCTTGTCTTTTACGAATCGCCCCGCCGTCTGCTCTCTTCCCTCGAGGATATCGAAGCGGAGTTGGGGGAGAGGCAGGTGGTCGTTTCCCGGGAGATCACCAAGGTCCATGAGCAGTTCTTGAGGGGGTCCGTGGGCAAGGTCAGGGAGGGACTGCGGGAGGGGACGCTCCGGGGGGAGGTGACCCTGATCGTGGCGGGCCGTTCCGGCGACCTTGAAGAGTGCAGCGATGCGGAGATCCTTCGGCATCGTGACCGGCTGCTCCGGGAAGAGGGGCTTTCCCAAAGGGATATGGCGGAGCGGATCGCGCGGGAGACGGGAACATCGCGGAGGAGGGTCTACCGTCTCCTACTATTTTCTTGAACTGTCCGGGGAGGTGTGATAATCGACCCCGGTAAAACGGAAATGCTCGGATGTACGGGGGTTTGGCGAGGCTGCCCCATTCGGGTCGAATCAGGGAGGAAAACCGTGGTGGAAGGAGTGTCCGGTGAAAACAGGAACCGGGTCATGATGATCGAGGGACGGGTGCTGAAACCGCAGGACAGAATCCATGACCTGCTGGAGGTCGTCGGGGAGGGTTCCCCGTTCCGGGAGAAAGGCCTTTACCCGGGGAGGACCGCGCCGGATCGGATCTATGACCTCGTCGACGTGGTCGAGAAAAGGCCGAAGATGGCATTCGTCGATCCGGGCCTCCGGGAAGAAATCAT
Source organism: Syntrophaceae bacterium (assembly GCA_041310125.1). Lineage (GTDB taxonomy): Bacteria > Desulfobacterota > Syntrophia > Syntrophales > UBA5619 > JAKAFS01. The sequence goes on from JBFYYH010000284.1 coordinate 4,696, forward strand.
GAGGCGGGCCGGCGAGATTGCGGAGAAGATCGCCCGAGAGGTCGTCCCGGGGATCGCGGAACGGGTCATCCGGGAGGAGATCGAAAAACTGAAACAGGAGGGGTCTTCTCAATGAGATCTGAAGGGATGCGTCGATGGCTTCTTCTCGGGTTGGTTTTTTTCTTCGTCGGCTGTGCCGTAAAGATTCCGCACGCGATCGTTCCGGACTACGCCAAGAGAGGAACGAGGCTGATCGCCGTGATGCCCGTCGGGTCCGGTTCGGCCGATCCCAGGGCGGCGGGGATGCTGAGGGACAAACTGGTCGAAGAGCTCTATTTCAAGGGCTATCCGAAGATTCCGCCGAAGGCGATCGACGAGAAGCTTGCCGGAGTAGCCGCCGGAGGGGAAATCCCGCCGACGCGGGTCGGTGAACTCCTCCGGGTGGATGCGGTCCTCTACGCCAGGATGGTGGAGGGGGGGACGACCCGGATCCTTTTCTATGCGCCGACCACGGTGGATGTCGAATTCGAGCTTAAAAGCGCCAGGACGGGAGAGAGCCTCTGGCGCGCAAAGGATCGGATAACCCAGCGCAATTTCGGCCTCACCCGGAAACAGATCGAACTGAAGAGTTCGCAGGTTTTCGAACCGGCGATTCAAGGGGTCGTCTCCCGGGCCCTCTCGACCCTGCCGGACGTTCCGGTCGCACCCGGTTCCTGATCTGCAGGCAAAGGGAGCCCCCCGGCGGAGAGGATCTTCTGCGGGGAAGCGGCTCTCCCGCGCCGCGCCCCGTCTCTTCTTTTCCGGAGTGGCGAGGCGCTTCGCTTCCGGCAAGGGGGATTCATGAACCGCAAAGGCCTGCCCCTCCTTCTGGCCGTTTTTCTTTTCCCGGTCGCCGCTCTTCTTCCGCAGCAGGCGGAAGCAAGAAGGCCGGCAACGCTGGCCATCGGGCAGGGTGAAGCCACGGTGAGTTTCCTGCAGGGGACTGCAGACATTCTCGAAAAAGACCGATGGTCTCCCCTGAAAACGGAGGATGCGCTGGGAGAAGGAGACCATGTGCGCACGGGTCCGGGAGCGAAGATTGAACTTCGGCTCCCCGACGAGAGCCTGGTTCGTTTCGCGGGAAATTCCGAATTCCGGATGGTCCGGGTGGCGCAGGCGGACCGGGCTGCGCGGGAGGTGAAGGTCCACGTCGCACTGGGTCGGGCGTGGGCCCGCGTCGCAAAGACGACGGGGATGAAGGGCCAATTCGAGTTGTCCTGTGACCATGCGGTCGCCGGGGTCCGGGGAACCGTCTACCGCATGAACGTCGAGCAGGACCGCTCGGCCCTGGTCCGGGTGTATGAGGGGATGATCTATGTCAGCGGCGGCGGCAAGGCGCCGGAGGCGCCGACGCCGATCGGGCCGCCGACCCGTGTGGAGGGTCCGAAGCCGGTTCCCGGGCCTCGCCGGGTGACCCTGGAGGAGTGGACCGTGATCATCCGGGCGATGCAGCAGGTGAGCATCGGGGCGGACGGAAGGCCCGGGAAGCCGAGCGACTTCACCGAGGCGGAAGACCGGGACGAGTGGGTGGATTGGAACCGGGAGCGGGATCGCGGCAGGCCCTGATCCCTGCGGAAGATGAAAGATGAACATTCCTAACTTGTTAACTCTCTTGAGAATCATCCTGGTGCCGGTCATCGTCATCCTGCTGATTCAGGGATCGTTTCTCAAGGCGCTCGCGGTCTTCATCGTTGCGGGCCTTACCGATATCCTGGACGGGTTCCTCGCGCGGATCCTCAAGCAGCAGACCGTCCTCGGCGCCTACCTGGATCCGATCGCCGACAAGGCGCTGCTGGCCAGTTCCTTCGTGACGCTTTCGATTCTGCACGTCATTCCCGGATGGCTGGCGGTCATCGTCATCAGCCGGGATTTCATCATCCTTCTCGGGATCTCCGTTCTTTCCATCCTCTCGATCACCGTAGAGATCCGCCCGGCGTTCGTCAGCAAGGTTACGACCGCTCTTCAGCTGATCACGATCCTGGGAAGCCTTGCCGGAAAGTCCTTTCCCGGAACGCTGGACGAGATGTGGATCCTGGCCCTCTACTGGGCCACCTCGTTCTTCACGATCATTTCCGGTCTGAACTACATGGCCAGGGGGGTGAAACTCATCAACAGCGGGACCAAAAGGTGATATTTGCCTTGACATCACTCCATTTTCTTGTTAGAAGATGCACCCTCTCCGAGGGGGGAATCTCATACAGGCACGTAGCTCAGGGGGAGAGCGCCATCCTGACGCGGTGGATGTCCAGGGTTCAAATCCCTGCGTGCCTACCATGAACCATCATCACCCCGCCTTGACGAGCGGCGGGGTTTGGGGGTATGCCGGAACGGCAATGGGGTATCGAGCGGGCGGCGGGTCTTGATGAGGGCATCAACGCAACGTGCTGATGCCCTTTCTTCATAGGAAACGGACATGGCTCACCAGATTCATATCACCCTCCCGGGTGGAAAAATGACTGAGGTCCCGGCGGGGATTCCGGTCCGGGATGTCCTTTCGGGACGATCCGGGGAAGATCCCGGGCAGACGGTCGCCGCGAAGGTGGACGGAAGGCCGGTCGATCTGAGCCATCGCCTCGATTCCGACGCCGTCGTCGAGCCGATCGACGCCGTTTCCCCGGAGGGGCTTTCGATCCTCCGCCACAGCACATCCCACGTTATGGCCCAGGCGGTGCAGCAGCTTTTCTCCGGGGTGCAGGTTGCCATCGGGCCCGCCATCGAAGACGGTTTTTATTACGATTTTGAATATGCCGAGGGTTTCACGCCGCAGGATCTGGAGCGGATCGAGGCCCGCATGAGGGAGATTGCCGCCGCGGATGTACCTTTCGAGCGCCGCGAGGTGAGCCGGGAAGAGGCCATCGAGATTTTCCGGAGCAAGGGAGAACACTACAAGGTCGAGCTGCTCCATGACCTCCCGGAAGAGTTGGAGACGGTCAGCCTCTACGCCCAGAACGGCTACATCGATCTCTGCCGGGGACCGCACGTCCCCGCGACGGGGACGATCGGGGCGTTCAAACTCCTGAATGTGGCGGGAGCCTACTGGAGGGGAGACGAAAACAAGCGGATGCTCCAGCGCATCTACGGGACAGGATTCGCGACCCGGGAAGCGCTCGAAGAGCACCTGCGGCTTCTGGAAGAGGCGAAAAAGAGGGACCACCGCCGTCTCGGCCGGGAACTGGACCTGTTCCAGCTCAACGATGAGGCGGGAGCGGGGCTGGTCATCTGGCACCCGAAAGGGGCCCTCCTGCGGACGATCATCGAGGATTGGGAGCGGAAGGAACACCTCAAGCGGGGCTATGACCTGGTCATCGGCCCCCAGATCCTCAAGGCCGACCTCTGGAAACGGTCGGGACACTTCGACCATTACCGCGAGAACATGTACTTCACCGAGGTGGACGAGCAGAGCTATGGGATCAAGCCGATGAACTGCCTGTCTCATATGCTGATCTTCAAATCCCGGATCCGCTCCTACCGCGACCTGCCGCTGCGTTATTTCGAGCTGGGTACCGTCCACCGCCATGAGAAGGCGGGGGTTCTCCACGGTTTGATGCGGGTTCGCCAGTTCACACAGGACGACGCCCACATCCTCTGCACCCCGGCCCAGCTCAACGGGGAGATCCGTGCGATCGCCGATTTCGTCGGCTATGCGATGGACATCTTCGGTTTTGAATACGAGGTGGAGCTCTCAACCCGCCCCGAGAACTCCATCGGCTCCGACCAGGACTGGGAGCTGGCCACCGCCGCCTTGGAGGGTGCGCTCCGGGACAGCGGCATGGCCTATGAGGTGAACGAGGGGGATGGAGCCTTCTACGGACCCAAGATCGACTTCAAGCTGAAGGACGCCCTCAAGCGGAAGTGGCAGTGCGCGACGATCCAATGCGATTTTACGCTGCCGGAACGGTTCGATTTGAATTATATCGGCGAGGACGGAGAGAGGCACCGGCCGGTGATGCTCCACCGGGTGATCCTTGGCGCCATCGAACGGTTCATGGGGGTGCTGATCGAACACTACGCCGGGGCATTCCCCCTCTGGTTGTCGCCCGTGCAGGCCGTTGTGCTGACCGTGACGGACAGCCAGATTCCCTACGGAGAAGAGGTCCGGAGGCGTCTCGTCGAAGCGGAGATCCGGGTCGAGGGAGATTTTCGGAATGAAAAGCTGGGCTTCAAGATCCGCGAGGCGCAGATGCTAAAGACGCCCTTCATGCTGGTGATCGGCGACCGGGAAGTGGCCTCGGAGCAGGTCTCTCCGCGGCAGCGGGACGGAAAGAACCTGGGTTCCATCGGGGTCGAGGCTTTCATCGCCCTCGTCCGCGAACAGTGTAAACAGTTCAAATAGCATGGGAGGTGAGCCATCGCGAAGGATTTGAAGATCAACCGGGAGATCCGTTCTCCGTCGGTCAGGGTGATCGATATGGAGGGGAAGCAGTTGGGGGTCATTTCCCTGACCGAGGCCCTGGCGGAGGCGGCGAAGGCGGGTCTGGATCTGGTGGAAGTTTCGCCCACGGCGGCGCCGCCGGTCTGCCGGATCATGGATTACGGAAAATTCAGATACCAGCAGAGCAAGAAAACCCAGGTCTCCAAGAAGAGCCAGACGGTCGTTCAGGTGAAGGAGATCCGTCTCCGGCCGAAGACGGAGGAACACGACCTGCAGGTCAAGATCAAGCACGTCCGGAAGTTCCTGGAGCAGCACAACAAGGTGAAGATCTCCATGATGTTCCGGGGGAGGGAGATCGCCTATACCGAGATCGGACGGAAGATCATGGAGGACATCAAGAACGATCTTGCGGACGGGGCGGTGATCGATCAGCAGCCGAGGCTGGAGGGGAGGAACATGATCATGATCCTCTCGCCGAAAAAGTGAGGGGATCCCCGGGGAACTGTGATTTGCCGGGGTTGTGGCCGAAAAGAAGCGACACGTGAACCGGCCAAGGTTCAGCATTTTAGAAAAGGGGTGAC
>JBFYYH010000285.1:0-6246 GCA_041310125.1 Syntrophaceae bacterium
CCTCTCCTTTGAAAACGACTACCCCCACATCCTGCGGATCCTCGAAATGGGCGGGATCCCCCTCGAAGCAGAGGCCCGCGGGGAGGGAATCCCCCTTGTGATCGGAGGCGGCATCGCCGCCACCCTCAATCCGGAACCGCTGGCCGACTTCTTCGACCTCTTTCTGCTGGGCGAGGGGGAATCCCTTCTCCCCCCTTTTCTCGATGCGGCGGTCTCCCACCTCCGGCCTCTCGGCCGGGAGGCCTTTCTCTCCCGAGTGCAGAAGGAAATTCCCGGGGCTTACGTCCCGCGCTTTTACCGGATCACGACCCGGGAGGACGGCCGGATCGCTGCGCGGGAACCTCTCGCTCCCGGTTTTCCGCCACGGATCGTCCGCCAGAAGGCCGCCGACCTCGATTCCTTCCCGACCGAACAGGAAATCACCACTTCCGGGACCGAATTCGGCGGGATGTTTCTCACGGAGATCAGCCGGGGGTGCGGTCGCGGCTGCCGTTTCTGCGCCGCCGGTTTCGTCTTCCGACCCGTGCGCTTCCGGAGTCCTGCGTCGCTGGAAGCCTCCTTCCGGCGGGGGCTCGAAAAGAGGAGGACGATCGGCCTTCTGGGTACGGCCGTCTCGGACCACCCGGAAATCATCCCCCTCTGTCGTTCTATCCTGGACCGCGGCGGATCCGTGGCCATCGGCTCCCTGCGGATGGACCGCCTCAGCGCATCCATGGCGGCGCTGCTCAGGGAAACGGGCATCGAGACCCTTTCCCTCGCCCCCGAAGCCGGATCCCAGCGCCTCCGCGATGTGATCCGCAAAGGGATCACGGAAGAGGAGATCCTCTCCGCGGTGGAGAAGCTGATCGATCAGGATCGGCTCAACCTGAAGCTCTACTTCATGGTCGGCCTCCCGACGGAGACGGAGGCGGACATCGACGCCATCGTCCGGCTGGTCAAGAAGATGGAGCACCACGCCCGCCGGATGACGGAAGGGAAAAAGGGATTCCGGCGGTTGACACTCAGCATCAACCAGTTCATTCCGAAGCCCGGCACCCCTTTTCAGTGGCACCCCCTGGAGGATGTGACGGTCGTCAAACGGAGGATCGGGCGGATTGCCGCGGGCCTGCGCGGAGAAAAGGCCGTCCGGGTCACCCACGACATCCCGAAATGGAACTACGTCCAGGCGCTTCTCTCCCTGGGAGACCGGAGGGTGGGCAAACTGCTGCTGTCGGTTCATCGTCACGGAGGGAACTGGGCGCAGGCCCTCCGGGAGGTGAACGTGAACCCCGATTTTTACGTCTACCGCCGGAAGGAAACGGACGAGATTCTCCCCTGGGATTTCATCGATCCGGGGGTGGAAAAGGCATTTTTGATCCGGGAATACCGGGAGGCATTGTCCGGAGAAGCCGGGGAGGACGGATCAGGGAGGTTGCGGTCATGAAGAAGGAGGTCTCGACAGTCTCTGCGGACGAATCCGGGGAAAAGAGGAACCCTTGGCGCGACTGGAATATCGGATCCTGGAGGCGCGAAAAATTCCCGGCGCGCGGAGGGATCGCGATTTCCGGGGGTCGCAAAAGGAGTGGATCGCTCCGGGTCTGGATCGCCGGAGTGATTCTTTGCCTTCTCTGGGCGTCCATCGGCTGCGCACCGAGTCTCTACAGCATCCAGATGCGGTATCAGCCGTCGAAAACCATCCCTGCGGCCCTCACCGACGGCCGGAAATACAGCCTGACCGTTTCCTCTTTCATCGACCGCCGGAAGATCGACGACACGCTCCTCATCGGCCGTGTCCTGAAGCCGGACGGCCGTTCCATCCCGGTTCTGCCGAAAACCCTCCGGGCGACGGATGCCGTGGCCGGCGCGCTGCGGGAACTGCTTGGACAGGCCGGGTATGCCGTATCCCCGGAAAGGCCAGCCTGGAACCTGGAGGAGCCTGCGATTCTCCCGGAGTGGGGCACGCTTCTGGTCGGCGGCGCCATTGAGGATCTCGACGTCACCTGTCTCGACACATTTCCGCGCAAGCGGTACAGCGCCAAGGTGCGGGTCACCCTGATCTTCGCGGACGTCCAGCAGAAGAGGATCTTTTACCGGATCACCTCGGAGAGCACCTCCTCGCTCGACCACATCCTCTTTTCGGAGGAAAAGCTCGAGGAGCAGATCAACGGGGTCCTCTCCGATGCGATGGAAAAAGCCATCGAGGGCCCGGAAACGGTGCGCCGGATCCGGGAGGCACTCAACCGGTAACTTCACCAGTGGGGCTGGTTTCCGATGCGGTGCCCCATCACCTCGGTGGTGTCGGTGAAGACGACGAAGGCCTCCGGATCCTCCCGGCGGACGATCTGTTTGAGGGTCGATGCCTCCCGGAAGGTGACGACCGTGTAGAGGATCTGCTGCTCCCGGGCGGAAAATCCCCCCTGGCCGCGGAGGATGGTCACCCCCCGGTGGATCTCGGTGAGGATCCTGCGGGAGATCTTCTCCCAGTGGGGCGAGATGATGAAAACAGCTTTCCTCTGGCTCAGGCCCGTCACGACCAGGTCGACGATCTTGGTGGAGACGTAGAGATAGATCAGGGTGAAGAGGGCGTCCTCCAGGGAGAAGAGCAGCGCCGCGGCCGTCAGCACCAGGGCATTGAAGGCGAGGATGGTCGTCCCCAGGCGGATGGAAAAGCGCTGCAGGAGGATCACCGAGAGGATATCAGTCCCGCCCGCCGACCCCATCGATTTGAGGATGATCCCCGCGCCCGCGCCCAGGATCAGACCCGCCAGGAGCGCGGCCAGGAGCTTGTCCTGGACGGGGACCGCCACATCCACCCAGCCGATCGCGGCGGAAAAAATGAGGGTTCCGGCGATGCTGTAGAAGAAGAACCGGCGGCTGATGAAGAACCATCCGGCAACAAAGAGGGGCATGTTCGCGGCCATGTAGATCAGGGCCACGGGAATCGCCGGCACGAGATAATGGAGGAGGAGCGCCAGACCCGTCAACCCGCCGCTGACAAAGCGGTGGGGAATCAGGATGCCGTTGACGCCCACGGCACACAACAGGCTGCCCGCAACAAGCAACCCCAGGTTCCAGGCAACGGTCTTCGCGACCGGCCAACCGGACCAGCGGGAGAGAAAAGACATCGTGACGACCTCCTGAACAAAGGCTTTTTCCGCGCATCATCCTGCCGCGGGGGCGGGCCGGAGCGGCCCGGGCAACCGGCCCTCGCCGGCGAAACCGCACGGCCCGTCCGGTTTTATGATACCCGTTTTATCGGGAAAAGTACAAGGTCAAGCGGCGTTCCTTCTCCGGAGCGGCCTTTGGGATTGCAATATTACCCCGTTCGCATTAATATTCGTCCATGAAGACCGAAGAAACGATCCAGCCCTCGTCCGGCTCGTCCGCCCTGGAAATCAATCTGGAAAGAACCAGAGCGGTCGTGGAGATCCCGGGAAAATACGGGATCCTCCTCGATGTCACCGCAAAACAATACGGGGTGCGCAAGCGGACGGAAGAGATGCTCGTCGAACTCAACCACCCCTTCGTCAACTGGGGGTATGCGCTCACCCAGATCAAGAGCCTCTCCATCGGCGATTTTTATGATTTCAACATCCATGAAAAGGGCCTCCCCGCGCTGCAGACGCTGGCCGAAATCTACCTGGATGTGATCCATTCCTCGTCCGATGAGGAGATCCGGGACAGCGCGGTGCGCTTTCTCTTCGAATATCTCAACACCCTGCTCTCGAACAGCGGTCCGCTTCTGGAGAGAAACGCGCCCCTCTTTTCAAACGTCTTCCGGTCGCTTGCCGATCCGTCGCGGACGCCAATGCCTCTCCTGAGGAAGGCCTCCAGCTACATGAAGGCCACATTGAAACGGATGCGGGAGCATCGGTTCCTCTCGGATGGGGAGGAGACGAGCCGGCTCCTCTTTGCGTGTTTCCATTCGACCTACCGGTTCTGGCTGACGCAACCGGACCCCTCGCTGTGGTTCTCCCCGGCAGAATTGTCCGAAGAGGATTTCCAGGCCTACCAGACACTCATCGCCCCCCTCTCCCACGCCGGTCTCCGCGAGCAGCTGGCGCGTCTCGAACAGCAGGCCGACCCCCCGGCCGCCGGCAAGGATCCGGTTGCCCCGTACCTCGACCTGCCCGATTACCTGCAGATCGCAAACGGATACCTGCGGATCGCCGATGCGCTGGAAAAATCAAGCGCCTTCGCAGGACGGCATTCCCTGGCCAAACTCGATTTCCTGTTCAACATGATGGGGGTCGCCGGACTGTCGGACATCCACCCCTCCGGTCTCATCGAGATCAACCGCTGTCTCGGAAGGGCGTTGAACGAGGAAAGCGACCCGAACGCCCCGGTTTTCATCCGGAAGGTCTTCCGCCTGCTGAAAAAAACCCTCCTGCAGAACCGGCATCAGAGCTCCATCCTCGACTGCATCAGCACCCTGGCCAAGGAGGTCTTTGATTCCGGCAGCCACCCCCTTGCGGACGCCTTCACCGAGGAGCTCGTGGCCTTCGGCTTCCAGTATCCGGATGTCCTGGGATCCAATATGGAATGGCAGATCCGGGCCAATCCGCTCCATGTGAAGAACATCCGCTGCTGGATCGAGATCATTTCCCGGAAACCAAGATGGACCAAGAAACTCCTCTCGGCCCTGATCATCCATCTGAAGCTCAAGGGGGTCCTGGTCCGGGATACCGATCTCCTCCAGAAGGACATCTCGCGGCTTCTCAACGCCGAAATTCTCCCGGCCTACAACCTGGTGAAACAGCTCCTGCGGATCCTTCCGGTCTATTTCACGGAGATCGGCGCGGAAGGGGAGCTGAGGACAATCTCCACCGAAGTGGACGAACTGACCGCCCGCAACGACCGGCTGATCTACTTTCTCCGCAAGCAGTCGCACGTGGAAAGCAACAGCCTGATGGTCCCCTTCATCGAGGACATCTTCCGCTTCTGGAACTGCGGAGACAAGGGAATCCTGAAAGGCCACCTGCCCCCGGAGGTGTACGCGGAGGTGAAGGATTCGGGAGAGTATTTCGACGGGCTCCACACCCTCTTTGGAGCCCTGTTTCAAAGGATCCATGGCGATGTCCAGAAACTGCTGGAATGGAGCCCGGAGAAAGCGGCGCAGGAGATCCGGGCCATCCCGGGGGTCGCCGAGCGGGAGAGGAAGCGGGCGGAAGGGATGATCCGCTTCTATCAGCTCGTCTACAAGAAATATTTCCATCAGCACATCGACATCCTCCGGGATCTGGAGGCCTCCACCCTGCTGGATCTGCGGAAAGTCCGCTCCCTGCGGCGTTCCCTGGCCCGAAAAAACCATTACCGGAGCCTGACCCTCGTCCTGGAGATGATCGCCGGCCTCAAGGAAAAAGTCCTCTCGCCCCGGAAAACGGAATATTTTGAAAACATCTACTACAAAAGGCATATCGCCGCCGGCATTCCCTCCATGTACGGAACCTACCGGGAGGAGAAGTTCGAGGCGATGGGGCTCGCGCTCCGCCTGGAGAGCTTCGCCACGATGCTCTTCGAAAAGCTGATGGAGTCCCTGAACCTCCGGTTCATCACGAAGAGCACCCTGATGCAGATCCACAAACACCTCTGGCTCTACATCCGGGCGCTTGAACTGGAGGGCGTGGCGACGGAGGGGCTGGTGGCAAAGCTGAGGTACATCACAAGCGCCCTGCAGATCCGCCAGTTTTCCATCGACCAGTACATCGACATCTTCCAGTTCATCGCAAAGAGCATTCAGGACATCACCCGCGATTACTACATCGACGTCCACCGCGCCAATCTGCCCGTAATCGTCGGCCAAATCTTGAACCGGGAGGACAAGCGGGATTGGAGGCCCAGCTCCCCGGAGGAGCAGAAGGCCTTCTACCAGACCTCGGAGAACTTCATCCGTTCGATGATCGCTTCCGCCTTCGGCCTGCAGGTGCTTGACAATTTCGTCAATGCGATCATCCGGACGCTGAGCGCCGAACTGGAGAAGTTCAAGGACAACAAGAAGATCCTGAATCTGGTCATGGCGTACATTCCGGAGCTCGCCATCTCTACCCTCTACAAGAAGAACCGAGATGCGGACAATCAGATCCTCATCGGCAACAAGGCCTATCTGCTCAAGGAGCTGACCTTCTTCGGCCTGCCGGTGCCGCCGGGATTCGTGATCACCACCGAAGTCTTCCGGGGCTTTGAGGGCGTGGTGGGATACCGGCATATCTTCAGGGACCTCCGGCGGAGGGTCTATCGGGAGATCCAGGCGCTGGAGAGGATCACGGG
>JBFYYH010000286.1:0-3036 GCA_041310125.1 Syntrophaceae bacterium
ATCATCCTCTCGTCGAATTCCTCTCGGGAGTTGAAGAGGCGGTGATCGATCACAACGGCCGGTATCCGGTGTTTCCGGCACCGTTCAAGGGCGAAGGCATCCGGATTGTTGCTGACCACCAGACGGATTTCGGCATCCAGTTTTCCCTCTTCGATTCGATCGATGATGGCCTGGAGATTGGAGCCGCTTCCCGAAACCAGCACCCCGATCCCGATCTTTTTCCCCATGAGCTTCCGTCCTGAGCCGAGAATAAGTGTTGCTTCCGGTTGAAAAGTTTTTCTAAAGGAAGGAGACCGCCGGCTGATCGTTTTCCCTCTTTTCGATCATGCCGATCGCATAGGCCTTTTCACCCAGCATGGCCAGCCGTTCCAGGATCTCCACCTGTTCTTTCTCGGCCACGATGAGAACCATGCCGATCCCCATGTTGAAAACACGGAACATCTCCAACTCCTCGATGTTGCCCGTTTTTCGGATCAGTTCGAAAACAGGCGGCACCGGCCATGTCCCCCTCTGGAGAACGGCCCGGCAGGGAGCGGGGACGATCCTCGGGATATTGTCCAGGAACCCGCCGCCCGTGATATGCACGATCCCGCGGATGTTGAAGTTCTTGATGAGGTTCAGGACGGATTTCACATAAATCCTCGTCGGCTTGAGAAGCTCCAGCCCGAGGCTCTGGGCAAGGCCCTCCGCCGGGTCGTCCGGTCTGAATCCCCCTTCCTCGAAGAGAACCCGCCTGGCCAGTGAAAAACCGTTGCTGTGGAGGCCCGAGGAGGCGATCCCGATGATCCGGTCCCCCACCCGGATTTCCGAGCCGTCAATCATCTTCTCCGCCTCGACCACCCCCACGCAGAAACCGGCCAGATCGTATTCCCCGTCCGGATAAAAACCGGGCATCTCGGCCGTTTCCCCCCCGATCAGGGCGCATCCGGCTTCCTGACAGCCCCGCACGACCCCCTCGACGATCTGGACGGTCGTCTCCACGTCAATCTTTCCCGTCGCGATATAATCCAGAAAGAAGAGGGGTTCCGCCCCCTGCACGACCACATCGTTCACGGACATCGCCACGAGGTCGATCCCGACCGTATCGTGCTTCCGGATCATCTGCGCGATCTTGAGCTTGGTGCCCACGCCGTCCGTCGAGGAGACCAGCACGGGATCCGTGTTCTTTGCGATATCCAGATGGAAAAGCCCGCCGAACCCCCCGATGCCGCTCATCACCTCCCGGCGGGAAGTCGCCTTGATTAGGGGTTTGATTCTTTCGACAAACGAATTGGCCCGGTCGATATCGACACCCGACTCTTTGTAGGTTGCCCTTTTCTGCATAAGAACTCCCGTATCTGTTCCACCCATTGCGCGGAACGAATCCCGCGCGTTTCAAGATCCAAAGCGATGCCGTTTGCGCCGCGAAACGGTTATTTTTATCTAACCGATATCCGCCGGAAAGTCAATTGCCGATTCCGCCAAGTCAGACGACTTCGTGCAAAGTTGGACAAGGCGCGAAAAGGAGGGCTTCGTCGAAAAGCCGCAGGCTGGGCACGCGAATATTGCGGAATGAGGGGTACTTTCGGCAGACGCCCCCGGTCGATGGAGGGGCCTCTCCCGGGGCACCCGGACTCTTTACGAAGCCGTTGAGCAAAACCGCCGGGGGCGTTGATCCGGCCCGCGGATCCTCTTCCGGCCGGCTCGTGATTCTCCGCTTGCGGAAAAACCGGATATCTGCTACCCAATCCAGGGCTTTCCATTCGATATCCCGATGAATTCATCCAGAGACCCGATCCGGTGGAACATGGATTCGCTGACCGCAATTTTGGCCAAGATGGAGGCGCCCCTGGTTTTCGCCTCTGGGGATGATCGTGACCGCGTATCCCGGGTGAAAAATCTGGAAAAGGTCATGATCTCGCTCGTGCGGGAGCTGCAGGCCGCCATCCTCCGCGATCCGCCCCAACCCGGGAAGGACGAATCCGCCGGGACCGCGGCGGCGCTTCTCGGCCTGTTCGCCGGCTATGACGCACTGGCGCCCGGGGATAAGAAGGAACGTCTTGCGGAGGCTCTCCGCCATTTCTCGATGCTCAAATCGATCCTTCTTCCGCCTTCGCCCGGAGGGGGAACCGCCCCCCCGATGCCGGAAACTCGAGGGGAGGGAGGCTCTCCGGATTCTCTCGCACAGCCGGTCCAGTTTCTGAAAGGCGTCGGCCCCCGGATCGCCCAGCTCCTCGAGAAGAAGCAGCTCTCCACGATCGAGGACCTGCTCTATTTTCTTCCGAGACGCTACGAGGACCGGCGGCGGGTCTTGCCGATCCCGGAAACCGTTCCGGGACTCCGCCAAACGATCGTCGGCCGGGTCACCCATGCGGAGATGCGTTTCTACGGCCGCAGAAAAATCTTCGAGGCGATATTCGACGACGGCCGGGGCATCCTGAAAGGGAAATGGTTCAAGGGGCGCGAGGCTTTTCTCCGGGGGACCTTCAAACCCGGCAGACGGTTCATCCTGACGGGAGAGATCGCCGGATTTCCCTTCGAGAAGGAGATGATCCATCCCGACTTTGAAGTTCTCTACGATGACGAGGACCAGCTGCTCCATTTCAAGCGGATCGTCCCCGTCTATTCGGAAACGGAGGGGCTGCACCAGAAAACCCTGCGGAGGATCCTCTGGCAGGTGGTGAGGGATTTTTCCCCTTGGATCCAGAGTCCCATTCCGGAAGAGGTTTGTCGGCGGCGCGGGCTCATCGAAATCCGGGAAGCGGTCCGCCAGATCCATTTTCCCGCGTCCGATCAGGAGATCGAGCCGTACCAGGAGATGAGCTCCGACGCCCACAGGCGGCTGATCTACGATGAATTCTTCTTCTTTCAACTGGGGATGGCCCTGAGAAAAAGGGGAGAAGGGATCGAGAAAGGAATCTCCTTTGCGACGGAAGGGAGGATGTTTCAAAAATTCCAGCGGCTGCTTCCTTTCGCCCTGACCCCCGCCCAGCGCCGGGTCATCGGGGAGATCCAGCAGGACATGGCCTCCCCCCGGCGGATGAACCGTCTGCTGCA
>JBFYYH010000287.1:0-4386 GCA_041310125.1 Syntrophaceae bacterium
CTCACCGGTGCACGGAGATGCCCGATTCCCATATCATATCGTCCACCGCTCGCGCTTCCGGTAAGCCATCCCCTCGAATTGGGAAACGGTCGCTCCGCTCGAATCGGTCACCCGGACGGTATAGACGGCAATCATTGAGCCGCAGGAAACTTCACTCGCCTCGGCCAGCAGGACCCCCTCCTGCACCCCCTTGACATAGGAGATCGAGCAGTGGATCCCCATGGCGAGCTGCCCCCGGGAATGGACGGCTGCGGCAAAGGCCTGATCCGCCAGGGTGAAGACGGCGCCGCCGTGGACGAATCCCCGGCTGTTCCCGTGGCATTCCCGGATCGGCAGGCGCGCCTTCGCCCGGCCGTTTTCCGCCTCCAGGATCTCCACCCCCACGAACTCCGCGAACCGGTCCCCGCGGAAAAAGGACTTTACCGCATCGGACGTGATCTCTTCCTTCAAGTCGTACCTCCCCCTTCCGGATCTGGTTGTTCCGACGGGAACCGTCGTTCCCGGTGTGCGCTCTCTTCCCGGTTCCCTACGCTCAATCCCGACCACGGAGCAAAAAATTGTTGTCCGGGAAGAAAAACTTTACGGACCCACGGACCGCCGCCGCTTTTTCCGGCACCCAACGGGCGGCCTCCTGCGAAAGGAGGGCCGCGAACGACGCCTATTCCCGCCGGAATCGATTCATGAACTGCATGAAAGTTAGAGAGCTTCCGCGGATCCGGGCCCTGCCCTCATTGAAAGCCGCAAGCGGACTCAGCAGATTCAGGGCCATCAGGCGGAACGTCCCCGCATCGGTCACGAGGACGGCCGCGGGCGCGGGCGTTCCCGGCAGCGGCTCCCCTTCCACGATCTCCGCGATCCCCCGCCGGATCGTGACCACGAAGCTCCGCTGCTCTTCCGGGAAGAGAAACTGCACGGATTCATGGACCGTCATCGCCTTCTCCGGCGCCAGGCGGACGGCCATCTGCGAAAAGAGTATCGCGAGCGGCACCTGCGCGGCCACCTCCCGATCGATCCGGGGAGGAGCGGGTTCCGCCGGCCCTTCCCTGAGCTCATGGGCCGACTCCAGCAGGTAGCCCCGGCCGTTGGTATTGTCAAGGCCCGCAGCGAGCGTTTCATACCCGAGGGCAAGCCGCGTGCGCAGGGCTCCGGTCAGGCGGCCTTCCGCCAGGCCGCTCGCCCGCAGCTTGGCGAGCAGGTGAAGGGCCCACCTCGCATCCCCCTCCGCAAGCGCCCGGTCGGCCAGGGTCAACACCTTCTCCGGACCGCCGATCAGGGCCACCTCCCGGGCGGACGCCTCCCGGAGCGGGACAGGGTAGAGTTTCTCCGGTCTGCCGTCAAACCAGCCGAGGCCCGTATTGTAGATTCCCCGGACGGACCAGTCCACCTGTCCGTAGAGTTCCCGGCTCCAGGGCCGATCGACCAGATGCGGCGGCAGCTTGATCCTCTCCGCCAGGGAGTCCAGGTCCTCTCCCCGGTTCGCCCCGCGTACCGTCTCGTCCCGCACCCACTGGATGGCGTCCCGGTAATCCGTCAGGGCGGCATCGATCTCTTCGCGCCCATGGACCGGTCGCGTATGCATCGGGACGAGGTGTTCGGCGGCAAGGCGCCGCATCGCATCGAGGCTCCGGATCCACCCGTCGACCGGACGGGGGGTCGTGCCGCGGATCGTGTAGAGGTTCGGAAAGGCCCGGTAGAAATTGTCCCCGGCGATCAGCGTCCGATCGGCGGGGATCCAGACGACCAGGTGATCATGGGTCTCTCCGGGGGACTCGATCAGTTCCAGGGTCAGGCCGCCGATCGAGAGGATCTGATGCCCGGAAAAGGTGTGTGTCGGCAGGCGAACCCCGCTCTCCTGAGCGGCCGCGATGTCCGGCCTCGGCCCCAGGGCGCTGCAGGGGAGATCGGCCGGCGGGACGTGCAGGCCGAACTGGCGCCCGCCGCGAACGGTTTCCGCCTTGATGAACAGCCCGTACTGCTTGAAAAAATGGTCGGCAAAGGCCTCCGTGGCCCAGATCTGGGTCCCGGGACCCGCCCAGACCGAAGCGCCGCCGACATGGTCGATGTGGCTGTGGGTGTAGAGGATCGCCCGG
Organism: Syntrophaceae bacterium; assembly: GCA_041310125.1. Taxonomy (GTDB): domain Bacteria; phylum Desulfobacterota; class Syntrophia; order Syntrophales; family UBA5619; genus JAKAFS01. The sequence goes on from JBFYYH010000287.1 coordinate 2,091, forward strand.
ACGGGAGCGGCGGGAACCGCCTTCTTGAAGGCCTCCATCACCCGGCGCGCCCGGGCAGGGCTCATCGCCGGATCGACGATGACGTGCCCCGCCTCCGTCCGGATGAAGACCGTGCTGGCCAGATCGTAACCGATGGCGAGCCAGACATGTTCCGAGATTCTCTCGACGCGGGGCTCCCCGATCGCTTCGCGGCAGTGGGTTTCAAGGGTCTCCGGCGCCGGAACGACCCTTTTCGCCGGAGCGGCGCAGCCGATCGCGAGCAGAACGCAAAGGAGGGGGAGGAGCCCTTTCCACCCCCATCTTTGGGGGCCGCCGTTCCTGTCCCTCCGCCACACCCTCCGTTCAGAAATCACGCGTCTGGACATCTCCCCCTCCCCCGCGCCGCACCGGGCAAAAAAGAAAGGCGGACCCCTTCCGGATGCCGGGGTTCCGCCTCCGTTGGTTCCGGATTCCGGAAGACTACTGGAGCAGGTTGTAGGCCGCCGGGTCGAAGGGAGAACCCGCCACGAAAATCCGGGTCCCCAGCTCGCGGTCCAGCATGAAGAGCCCTTCCCTGCTGTTTCCGATCATCTCCATCTGGCGGCAGATCTTGTCCGTATTGTTCTCCTCCTCGATTTGTTCGTTGACGAACCAGGCCAAGAGCGGCTCCGCCGCGTAGTCGTTCTCCTTCCGCGCGATCTTGAGCAGGTCGTGGATTTTCCTCGTGATGAACTGCTCGTGGGCGTAGGCATCCTTCCAGGCTTCGAGCGGGTTCTTCCAGGCCGTCTTGAGCTGTTTGAGGTCCAGGAGCTTCACCGCGGCGCCGCGATCGGTCAGGTGGTCGAAGAACTTCATCGCGTGGATCGTCTCCTCGTGGACCTGGCAGCGCATCCAGTGCGCCATCCCATCGAGGTTATTGGCGTGGAAGTAGGTCGCCATCGACAGGTAGATGTAGGCGGATTCGAGTTCGTTCTTGATCTGCTCGTTCATCGCGTCGAACAATTTCTTGTTGATCATCTTTTCTCTCCTTTCATATTCAATCTGGGGAAGAAGTACCATGCCGGCCCGTCTCCGTCAATTTCTTTTGCGCGCCCCTTTTCCCTTTACAGGGCGGGCGGCCTTCCCTACAATGAGGCCGTTTCGCGGCTTGAAAATCGTCTCATAACTGTCCTGCGGAGGGACGGAAAATCGGAGGGGTGCACAGGCCATGGAGAAGATCCGGATCGGCATCAGCGCCTGCCTGCTCGGGCAGAACGTCCGCTATGACGGCGGCCACCAGCATGACCGCTACATCACCGACACCCTCGGCCAATGGTTCGACTGGGTCCCGGTCTGCCCGGAGGTGGAGTACGGCCTTCCCATCCCCCGCGAGGCGATGCGTCTCGTCGGCGATCCCGAATCCCCCCGTCTCGTCACGATCCGGACCCGGATCGACCACACGGACGGCATGACCGCCTGGGCCGGAGCGCGACTGGAGAAGCTCGCCGGGGAGGACCTGGGCGGCTTCCTCTTCAAGAGCAAATCCCCCAGCTCCGGCATGGCTGCGGTCAAGGTCTACAACGATTCCGGCATGGCCGTGAAGAAGGGGGTCGGGATCTTCGCGGCGGCCTTCATGAAGCGGTTTCCCCTCCTCCCCGTCGAAGAGGACGGCCGCCTCAACGACCCGCTCCTCCGGGAGAACTTCATCGAGAGGGTCTTTGTCTATCAGCGTTGGCGGGAGCTCGAACGGCAACAGGGCGGTGCGAGGGATCTTGTCGACTTCCACTCGGACCACAAACTCCTGATCCTCTCCCACAGCCCGAAGCACCTGACCCTCCTCGGGCGGATCGTCGCCAACCCGGATCACTTGAAGCCGGCGGCCCTCCGCGAGGCGTATTTCCGCCCGCTCATGGAGGCGCTGCGGCTGGCCGCCACGGTCCGCAAGCAGACGAACGTCCTCCAGCACATGGCGGGCTATTTCAAGGACCGGCTGACGCCGGACGAAAAGAGGGAGCTCGCCGAGGTGATTGAAAACTACCGCCGGGGCCTTCTCCCCCTGATCGTCCCGATCACCCTGATCGCGCATTATGTCCGGCTCTACGACGAACCCTACCTGAAGAGGCAGGTCTATCTCCACCCCCATCCCCTGGAGCTGATGCTCCGGAACCATGGGTAGGGGAAACGAATTGATCACCTCTTTGAAAGTGCATATTGAGCGATCATTGCCCCGACGAGAGCATCGGAACGGATGTTTTTACGGAGCAGGACTTCCCCGCCACTTGATCTGCAGGAAATCCAGATAAGACTGAAGGTTTGTATCACCCAATCGGGCAGCCTG
>JBFYYH010000288.1:0-2703 GCA_041310125.1 Syntrophaceae bacterium
ACGACGCTCTTCCGATCTCGACGCCGCTCGCCGAGTCGATGGCCGCGGAAGCGGACGAGTCGGCCATCCCCGATTTCCGGGGAATGACGATCCGCGACGTTCTGAAAAAGGCCAGAGAAAAAAGAATCGCGGTCCGCGTGATCGGAAGCGGCTGGGCATTGTCCCAGCAACCGGCCGCCGGAGGGCCCGCGCCGGAGAACCGCCTCTGCACCGTTCACTTCGGCACGGGTTCATGAGAGGAGACCTTTGCGCAACTTGAAAATCGGATCCCGGAAGCGCGCATTGGAGATTTTTCGGGGCACCCTGCCCCCGCAGCGGAGCGCCCGCAAAGGCAACTGTCTGAGCGCGAAGCGCGAGTTTTGCCTTTGCAGCGAAGCGAGGGGACGCAGGGCCGAAAAATGTCCAGCGCGCGGAGGGATCGTCATTTTGAAAGGTCTCGAGGGGTATCGATGCGACTGTCGCGGCTGCTGAGGGGAATCGAAACACTGACCGTCACGGGGGATCCGGATGGGGAAGTCGTTGCGGTCTGCCATGACTCCGCTCAGTGCCGCGGGGGAACCCTTTTCGTCGCCATCCCGGGGCTGCGGACGGACGGTCACCGCTTCATCGCCGATGCGATCCAGAGGGGCGCCCGCTTCGTCGTCCTCGAACAGGAGATCCCCCTCCCCGCAGGCGTGACGTCCATCCGTGTCCGCGACAGCCGCCGAACCCTGGGCCTTCTCGGACGCAACTTCTTTTCCGACCCCTCTTCCGAAATCTGTCTGATCGCCGTCACGGGAACCAACGGCAAGACCACCGTGACCTACCTGCTGGAATCGATCCTCCGGGCCGCCGGATATCGGGTGGGGGTTCTCGGCACGGTGAATTACCGGTACGGCGGGAAAATTCTCCCTGCGCCGAACACCACCCCCGAGTCCTTCGAAATGCAGAGGATCCTGCGGGAGATGGCCGATCACGGCGTGACGCACTGCGTTGCCGAGGTCTCCTCGCACGCCGTCGATCTGAAAAGGGTCGACGACTGTGCGTTCGACCTGGGGATCTTCACCAACCTGACCCAGGACCACCTCGACTACCACAAGACGATGGAGAACTATTTCCAGGCGAAGAAACGCTTCTTCAGCGAGGTGCTTCCCGCGGGGGGCAAGAGCAGGCCGGTAAAGGGGATCATCAACGGAGACGATCCCTGGGGCCGGCGGATCCTCCCGGAGGTCCGGGGCGTCCTCACCTTCGGCCTCGAAACCCCCTGCGACGCGACCGCGGACCCCATCCGTCTCTCCCTCGAAGGGATCGAGGCGACGCTCCGTTTCGGTCCGGAGAGCCTGGAGATCGCCTCCCCGCTCCTCGGCCGGTTCAACCTCTGCAACATCCTCGCCGCCGCCGCAGCAGCCCGGGCGCTCGGAATCCCGGGACCGCGGATCCGGGAGGGCATCGCCGCTCTCGCCCATGTGCCGGGGCGGCTGGAAAAGGTCAGTGCGGCGGGGCAACCCGCCGTTTTTGTGGACTACGCCCATACGGAGGACGCCCTGCAACGCGTCCTCCAGAATCTTTCCGCCTTCCGGAGGGGAAGGATCATCACCGTCTTCGGTTGCGGCGGGGACCGCGACCGGGGAAAGAGACCGCTGATGGGCGGCGCGGCGACCGAGCTGAGCGACCTGACCATCGTCACGTCGGACAATCCGCGGACCGAGGACCCTCTCTCGATCATCTCCCAGATCGAAACGGGCATCCGGGCGCCGAAATTCGCCGGGATCGGCGATCTTTCGCGCCATCCGGGTCAGCGCGGTTATCTCGTCCTGGCCGACCGGAAGACGGCCATCGCCTCAGCCATCGCCCTGGCCGGGAGCGAGGACATCGTCCTGATCGCCGGGAAGGGCCACGAGGACTATCAGATCATCGGCAGCCGGAAGCTCCCCTTCGACGACCGTTCGATCGCCCGGGAGGAACTGACGCGGCGGCAGAGCGAAAGGTCGGCACCATGAACAGCAAAGAGCCGACGTTCTCCGCCGAGCAACTCCTGAAGGCCACGGGGGGAACTCCGCTGCGGGGAGGCTCCGACTGGCGCTGCAGGGGAATCTCCACGGACACGCGGACCCTTCGGGAGGGGAATCTCTTCGTCGCCCTCGCGGGAGAACGGTTCGACGGCCACGACTGGCTGGGCGCTGCCGCGGCCTCCGGGGCTGCGGGGCTGCTCATCCGGAGGGGCTTCGCCGGGAGGCTCGACGCCCTGTCCCGGGATCTGCCCGTGATCGGCGTCCCCGACACCCTCTTCGCGCTGGGGGAGATCGCCCATGCGTGGCGGACGGGCTTCTCCATCCCGGTGGCGGCGATCACCGGAAGCTCCGGGAAGACCACCACCAAGGAGATGCTGGCCGCCATCTCTTCCCCCTCACGAAACACCCTCAAAACGGAGGGGAACCTCAACAACCGGATCGGTCTCCCCCTGACCCTGCTGCGGATGCGTCCGGAACACCGGCTCGCCATTGTCGAGATGGGAACCAACAGCCCGGGGGAGATCGCCCGGCTTTCCGCCATCGCGGAGCCGGATGTCGGCCTGATCACAAACATTGGACCCGCCCACCTGGAAGGACTCGGCTCCCTCGAAGCGGTGCGCGAGGAGAAGGGAGCGCTCTTCGCGGAAATGGCCGGCCGGGGAACGGCGATCCTCAACGGGGACGACCCGGCCGTTTGCCTCCTCGCAAAACA
>JBFYYH010000289.1:0-3428 GCA_041310125.1 Syntrophaceae bacterium
GATCCTGGCGGGAGTCCAGGTGATCCTGAAGTCCGTCAGCAAGAAGCGGGATGATCCCGAGAAGAAGGGAGACCCTCATGGGTGATCCCCGTCTTGCTGCCGGGGATCGCCGGGGAGGGACACTCGTCGTCTGCGATTTTGACGGGACCGTCTGCAGCGTGGACATGTGCAACGAAATCCTCGAGCGCTTCGCCGGAGACTGGGAGGCGATCGACCGCTCCTACGCCTCGGGGGAGTTCGGCTCCCGGGAGGCGTACCGCCGGATTGCGCCGCTGATCGCGGCGAGCCGCTCCCAGATGCTGGATTTTGTCCTGAGCGAGGAGAGGCTCGATCCCTCTTTTCCGGAATTCCTGCGTTTTTGCGGGGAGAGGGGGATCGGCCTGAAGATCGTTTCCGACGGCCTCGACTTCTACATCGAGACGCTTCTTGGGAAGCAGGGTCTTGTTTGCGAAACCTTCTCCAACCGGGTCATCTTCCGTGGGGAGGGCGGGATCGACGTCGAATTCCCGGAGATGAACGAGGCGTGCGGGCGGTGCGGAACCTGCAAGCGCTCCCTGCTGGACCGCTTCCGGCAGGAATACGGCCGGATCTTCTACGTCGGCGACGGCCATTCCGATGTCTGCGCCGCCCGGGCGGCCGACCGGGTCTTCGGGAAGCCGATCCTCTACGAAAAATGCATGCAGAACGGAACGCCCTGCACCCCCTACCGGGATTTCGGCGATCTCCTCCCCCTCCTTGAAAAAGCCCTGGCCGAAAAGCACGAACTCGCCAGCGATTTGATGCCCTGAGAGGGATCGGTTTCGGCGAGCGGACCCTCTTTTTCTTCTCTTCCCCGACGGTTTTCAGAGGAGGGCCAGGCTGTCGGCCACGGCCATCCCCCGGCGCGTCGGCCGGACGAATCCGTCCCGGATTTCCAGAAGCCCCTCCTGCTCGAGTCGGACGAAGATCTCTTTCTTCTCCTCCAGAAGGTCCTGACCGTAGCATTTTCGGAACGTCTCGAGATGGATGCCGCTCTGCGTCCGGAAGCCGAGGAAGAGGGCCTCCAGGCGGAGCTGTTCGTCCGTCAGCAGCTCCGCGGCCTCCACGGGCAAACGGCCCGCCGCGAGTTCGCGGATGTAGAGCTCGACGGAGCGGTGGTTCCAGCGGCGCGTGCGGCCGTCGAAGGAGTGGGCGGCCGGTCCGAGGCCGAGATAGGGGGTGTGGTCCCAGTATTTGCGGTTGTGCCGCGATTCCTCCCCGGGGCGGGCGAAATTGGAAACCTCGTAATGCGTGTAGCCTTCCCTTTCCAGCACTTCCGAGGTCTTCAGAAACAGCTCCGCCTGGATCTCCTCGCCGGGCAGGGAGATCTCCCCGGTCCGGCAGCGCTCCGCGAGCGGGGTTCCGCCCTCGACGGTGAGCTGGTAGCAGGAGAGGTGTCCCGTGCTCAGGGCAATGGCCTCGCGGAGCGTTGCCATCCAGGAGGCGACGGTCTGGCCGGGGATCCCGAAGATCAGATCGATTCCGATCCGGGCAAGACCCGCCGCCTTCACGGCCGCAAAGGCGGAGATCGCCAGGGTCCGGTCATGCCGCCTGCCCAGAAAGCGGAGGAGGCGGTCATCGAGGGACTGGATGCCGAGGTTGAGGCGGTTGACGCCTCCATCGCGGAGCGCCGCGAGCAGGTCCGGGGCGACGTCGGAGGGATTCGCCTCGAAGGTGATCTCCGCGTCGGGATCGATCCGGAAGGAAAAGCGGAGGTCGGCCAGGAGCCTTCCGGCCTGAACGGGCGACAGGAGGGAAGGGGTTCCCCCGCCGATGTAGAGCGTGTCGAAGGCGTCCTTCTCGGTCCGCCGGAGGGCCATCTCCCGGCGGAGGGCCTCCAGAAACGACGGGATTTGCGCAAGGTCCGTGATGGAATGGAATCCGCAGTAGCCGCATTTGCGCATGCAGAAGGGGATGTGAAGATAGAGGCCGGGCGGTGAAATCCTTGCCGCGGTTCGCGTCGCGGGACTTTTGCCCGGATCTGGAAGCGGTTCATCCTGCATCGGACTGGCCCCTCTTTCCAAGCCCCGCCCCGGGCGTTTCCCGCGGAGGATCCTCTCCGGGAACCCGATGTCCGGCATGGCGATGAAAAAACCGGAAATTCCAAGCGGTCCGCGGGAGGAATTCGATCACTCGGTGTCCGACTTGAGGACGGCCAGGAAGGCGCTCTGCGGGATGGAGACGTTTCCGATCATCTTCATCCGCTTCTTGCCCTTCTTCTGCTTCTCGAGGAGTTTCCGCTTGCGGGTGATGTCGCCGCCGTAGCACTTGGCGGTGACGTCCTTGCGGAAGGCGGAGATCGTCGTCCGGGAGATGATCTCCCCGCCGATCACCCCCTGGATCGCGATCTTGAACATCTGCCTGGGGATCTCCTCCTTCAACCGTTCGCAGGCCTGGAGCCCCCGGGCGCGCGCCCGTTCCCGGTGGACGATCTGCGAGAGGGCGTCGACCTTTTCGCCGTTCACAAGGATGTCGAGAAGGACGAGGGAGCTCTCGCGGTAGTCGATCAGGTCATAGTCGAACGAGCCGTAGCCCTGCGTCACCGATTTGAAGCGGTCGTAGAAGTCGAAGATCACCTCGGAGAGAGGCATCTCGTAGCTCAGCTCCGCCCGCCCCGGATTCGGGTAGTTCAGCGTCGAGTTCACCCCGCGCTTCTCCATGCAGAGCTTCATCACGGCGCCGAGGTACCGTTCGGGAAGCATCATCGCCGCCCGGATGAAGGGTTCCTCGGCTTTGGTGATCGACATCGGTTCGGGATAGTGGGCCGGATTGTCCACGAACAGGACCGTTCCATCCCTCAGCGTGAAACGGTAGCGGACGCTCGGGACGGAGAGGATGATCGAGAGGTCGTACTCCCGCTCCAGACGCTCCTGGACGATGTCGAGATGGAGCAGCCCCAGGAAGCCGCAGCGGAACCCCTGCCCCAGGGCCGTCGAAGAGTCCTTTTCATAGACGAACGAGGCGTCGTTGAGCTTGAATTTGTCCAAAGAGTCGGCCAGGTCCGTATAATCGTCCGAGGCGATCGGGTAGATCGAGGCGAAGACGACAGGCTTCACTTCCTTGAACCCCGGCAGCGGCTTCGGGCAGGGGCGGTTCTCCAGGGTGATGGTGTCTCCGGTGCGGACATCCGAGACGGTCTTCACCCCGGCGATGATGTATCCCACGTCCCCCGCGGAGAGGGTCTCCCGCTTCTGGCGCTGAAGCAGGAAGTGGCCGACCTCCTCTACCCGGTACGTGGCGTTGTTGTAAACCAGGCGGATGATGTCGCCGGCCTTCACGGTTCCCTCGAAGATCCGGCAGTGGATCACCGTTCCCCGGAAGGAGTCGTACTTCGCGTCGAAGATCAGCGCGGCGAGCGCTGCCGCCGGATCCCCCGTGGGCGGCGGGATCCGCGCCACGATCGCCTCCAG
>JBFYYH010000290.1:0-4385 GCA_041310125.1 Syntrophaceae bacterium
GTTTTAGGGCCGGTGATAAAAAGGTGGGTGTCCGGAAAAAGCAAAGGCGTGAGGCAGTGAAAGGCAACCGGAGGTAAAAACCTGTACCGAACCCATGTCCAGGACAGCAATCAGGTAGCAAGGAAACGAAAAAGGGGTTAACCGTTTTCGGCCAACCCCTTGATTTTATTTGGTAGCGGGGAGAGGATTCGAACCTCTGACCTTTGGGTTATGAGCCCAACGAGCTACCGGACTGCTCCACCCCGCGTCACCCCTCGCGAATACCCTGCGAGAGTGGGACTTTTAAACCAGGCGCCGCGAATTGTCAAGATGAATTTCCCCTTTGTTCGCCGACTACGCTGAACACCTCCGGAGTCCTTTTAAAACCCCGGATCACAGGCGTTTCCTCTTTCTCCCTCCGAACGGCCCCCTCCACGAGGCGGGCCGTCTCGCCGCAGACGAGGATCTGGCCCGCCCGGGAGAGACTCTCCAGCCGCGACGCCAGGTTCACCGGGGCGCCCAGGACCGTGTACTCCTTCTTCCGCAGAGAGCCGAAGATCCCGGCCATCACCTCCCCCGTCGCGATCCCGATGCCGACGGCGATTCTCCGGTCCGGCTCCGCGATTCGTTCGTTGACCCGATCAACCTCCTCAAGCATCTCCCGCGCGGCGCGAACGGCCCGCATCGCGTCGTCTCCCCCCGCGATCGGCGCCCCGAAGATCCCCATGATGCTGTCGCCGATGTGCTTGTCGAGCGTCCCGTTGTGGCGGAAGATGATGTCGTCGAGCGGGGTGAAGTATCGCTGGTTCAGAAGTTCGGAGAGCTCGTCGGGATCGAGGCGCTCGGAGAGGCCGGAGAAGTCGCGGATGTCGCTGAAGAGGACGGTCACGCGCATCCTCTTCGGGCGGATGGCCTCCGCGCTCTTCTGGAGCTCGGCCAGCACCTGCTCCGAAACGAACTGCTTGAGACGCTTCTTGACGGTGTATTCGCGGACCTTCGCCCGGAGTTCGTCGTTTTCGAACGGCTTCGTCAGAAAGCCGTCGATCCCGGCATTTACCGCTTCGATGGCGCTGGCCATCGTCGCGTACCCGGTGAGCATGATCCGCGTGATCTCGGCGTTGATCCGCCCGATTTCGACCAGGGTCTCCATGCCGTCCATCCCGGGCATCCGGTAATCGGAGATGACCGTCTCGATATCCCGGCCGTTCCCCCGGACGACCGCCAGCGCTTCCTCGCCGTTTTCGGCCAGGACGATCCGGTACCCGTCCTTCTCCAGGACCTTCTTCAGGGAGCGGCGGACCCCCTCTTCGTCATCGACCACCATCAGACCGTTCATGGTTCCCTCCTGCTGCAGGGCAGCTCGACGGTCACCTCCGTCCCCCTGCCCTCCTCGCTCGCGATCCGGATTTGGCCTCCGTGCCGGCGGATGATCTCATGGGACAGGTACAATCCGAGACCGGTTCCGCGGCCCACCGTTTTCGTCGTGAAAAAGGGCTTGAAGACGTCTTTGAGCAGTCGGGCGGGAATGCCCGAACCCGTATCGCGGCACTCGACGAGGACTGTGTCCGTCTCCGGCAGCCGCTTCGTGGTCAGGGTGATCCTTCCCCTCCCCTCCGGAAGCGCCTGCAGGGCGTTCCGGATGATGTTGATCAGGACCTGTCCGAGGTTGGCGAAGTTCCCCTCTACGGCCGGGGAGGTCTCGTCGTACTCCTTGACGATCTCCACGGGCAGATTCTTGTACTGGTTGTAGAGGACCCTGAGCGCGTCGTCCACGGCACGGTTGATCTCCACCCTTTCCATGTAGGTCTGCGTCTGGCGGGAGAGGTCGAGGAGGCTGCGGATGATCGCCCCGGCCCGCCGGAGCTCCCCCAGCGAAAAGCGGAGATCGTCGACGACCTCTTCCCGGTCTCCGGCGTCCGCTCCCCACCCCCCGATGTTTTCGACGCTCGTTTCGACGAGGCTCATCGCGGAGGCGATCGGGTTGTTCAGTTCGTGGGCGGTTCCGGCCACAAGCTGGCCGATGGCGGCGAGGCTCTCGGAACGGATGAGCTGCTCCTGCGTCATTTCCTTCTCCGCGAGCGCCCCGCGAAGGGCGGAGGTCCTCTCGGCGACCCGCTTTTCCAGGTTCCGGTTCAGGGCTTCGAGAGCCTCGTAGCTCCGCGCATTCTCGAGAGCCGTGGCGGCCTGGTTGGCGATTGTGGAGAGGAGTTCCCGATCCTCGTCCACGAAAAGCTCTCCCGACTTTTTCTGGCCAAGGACGATCATCCCGGAGAGCCCGTTGGGCGATGGGATGGGAACGACCAGCGCGGCCCGCAGCGCATCAAAGATCCCCCGCACCGCACTTCGCTCCCCCTCCTCCAGGGCGATCCTCTCGATGTCCGTCCGGTTGAGCGCCCTCCCCTCCCCCGCAAGAATCCCCGCCAGGATTGCGATCTCCGCAGGCGGCGCCTGGTCTTCATCCGCTGTGCCGCTCCTGCCGTACAGCCGAAACCCGCGCCCTTCCGCCATGGCCAGGCTCACCCCCTCGACCTGGAGCGCCTCCCCGATCGCGTCGATCAGAAGTCGCCGGATCTGATCGACCCTGAGGAGCGTCGCCATCTTCCCGCTGACCTCCCGGAGAAGCGCCTGGTAATCGTACTTGCGCCGGAAGAAGAGCCGGTCGATGAGCCCCTGCACCCGCTCCCGGAACGGGTTGAACAACAGAACGACCACCAGGGCGAGGACAATCGAAACGGCCAGGGGATTTCCGCTCTCGCCGCCGAGAAACAGGAAATGGAGGATGAAGAGGATCAGGATGTAGAGGAGCGTGAGGATCCCGGTGAGGATGAAATAGACCGTTCCTTTGCGGATCAGGGCGCCGATGTCGAGCAGATCGTATTTGAGGACGCCGAAGGCGAGAAATACGGCGGGAATGAAGCTGAAATTCCCCATCGGGTACATGGGGACTCCGCTGACGGGAAGGATGGTCAGCGACATCAGCAGGGCGGAGAATCCCACCCCGCCGAGGACGTACTTGATCCGGTTTTTCCGGAGGTTGTCCCTCGTCGCCCGCAGCGCGGAATAGAGAACGGCCAGACAGTAGAGGACCGTAAAGGCGATCGCCGCGGAGAAGAGGTGAAAGAGGGGGCCCGCCCGGGCGATCCGTCCGAAGAAAAGCTCTCGCAATCCGCTGATGTAGAGATCCGTGGGGACGATCGTAAAAAAGGCAAGGCCCAGGAGCCACGCCAGAATCTCCAGCCAACGCCTCCGGCGGATTTCCAGGAACGCGTGAACGAATTGAATGTAGACCGGGATGCTGAAGACGAACAGGAGATGGATCGCGCGGTCGACCTTCAAGGCGAGTTTCTCGTCCGGCAGGATCGAGACGAGGGCGACGTCGGCATTGAGGATGGCCGCCAGGAAACAGATCCCCGCAAAGAGGATGTTCGTCCTCTTCATCCCGCCCCAAATGAGCGAGATCAATGCCACGCCCAGAAGAACGAGAAAACCGAGAATCGGGGGAATGACGTATGCGAGAGAAGCCTGCGGACCGATCGGAACCATCTTTTCCCTTCCAGAGAATCGATGCCCCGTTAGAGAATTGGGCTCCGGCCGGAGGTCGGGCCCACTCGGAACGCGTTTTCCCGCCTGGGATCAGGCGGCCCGGATCAGAAGACGAAGACGGCGACGGCGATCACGGTCGTGTAGCCGTGCGACTGAACGATGCTGGATTGCGTGATATTCCGCGTGCTGACGATCTTCCCGCTGATCTTGAAGATCTCCTTCTTCTCATCCCAGCTCTCATCGATATCGAAGTCGATGCCGAGCGTGGAGGCCAGCATGGCCGCGGCCAGGTCTTCCGCGTAATCGCCGGCCTGGCGCTGGGTCTGGCCGAAGGCGTGGTGTTCGCTGATGTACCCGTAGGTCCGCTTGTCCGAGGGAATGGCGCAGCCGACCGAGGCCGCAAGCAGCCGCCTGGGCTCGTTGCTGGAACAGCGGCTCAGGACGCAGTAGGTGATGGCGCCCGCCCGGAGCTCCTGGAGACCCCGCGCGCGGGAGATCACCTGGCAGCCGGGAGGCAGGATGCTCGAAACCTGAACGAGATTGCACTTTTCGATACCGGCATCCCGAAGCGCCAGTTCAAAGGAATGAAGCTCCTCCTTGTGAATGCCCACCCCCTTGGTGAAAAAAATCTGCTCGGGAACATACGCGTTCAATTGCTTCTCCTCCATCCGGCCGCAAATCGGGCCGCTTTTCGTCATGATCCTCCTCTGGGCGAAGGGAGCGGCTTCCCGTCCGGCAAGGAAGAAACCCGACCTTTCCGCTCTCCCGGAAACGTTCCTCAAAGCGCCGCGGTCGCAGTCGCTTTTCCGCTTCCGCCGTGGTTCCTCCGGAGGCCGGCAAAATGACGGCGCGCTTCTTAACAC
>JBFYYH010000291.1:0-2951 GCA_041310125.1 Syntrophaceae bacterium
TGTGGCCAACAAGAAGAAGGATCCCTACTTCATGGTCACCGCGGTGACGAGCTTCCTGACCACGCCGCTGATGGGCCTCACCCCGGTCGGACTGAAGGACTTCACCCCGATCGCCAATTTCGCCTTCGATGAGTACATGCTGATGGTGAAGGCCGACTCCAAGTACAAATCGATGAAGGACGTCGTGGCCGATGCGAAGGCGAACCCGAAGAAGATCACGGTCGGCGGCACCCAGCTCGGCTCCTCCGACTCGATCTGCACCTACCTGATCGAGAAGGCGGCGGGCATCCAGCTCAACTACATCGTCTTCAACAGCGGCGGCGAGGTGAACGCGGCCGTCCTGGGCGGCCACGTGGACATGATGGTTGCCAACCCCGGCGAGGCGCTGGAGCTTTACAAGGCCGGCAAGGTCCGGATCCTGGGCGTCTATGCCGAGAAACGGCTCGCCGGCGCCCCCGACGTCCCGACCATGAAGGAACAGGGGATCAACGCGGTCTACGTTCAGAACCGCGGTCTCTGCGCCCCGGCCGACATTCCGGCGGACGCCCGCAAGGTGCTGGAGGAGGCCCTCTTCAAGTACACGAAGACCGACACCTTCAAGAAGTACTGCAAGGACAACATGCTCTCCGAGGCATGGATGGACGGCGCGGCCTTCGGGAAGTTCCTCGAGGAATGGAACGGCAAGTACGCCGTCATCCTCAAGGACATGAACCTGATCAAGAAAAAGTAACCCGAGCTCCGGCGGAAGTTGAAGCCTGAAGCGGGGGTGCAGCGCACTGCGCCCCCGCTTTGAATGACGATCCTTTGGAAAGGCAAGAATCCGATGAAGAAAGCGGATTGGATTACCGGCATTGTTCTCTTGGTCCTGGCGGGATACGTGATTTACGAGGCCTGGCTGATGCCGCCCTCGGGGACCTTCGGCCCGGGGAGCGGTTTTTTCCCGTTCTGGCTGGGGATCATCCTCGCCGGTCTCTCCCTGATTCTCATGACCGGAGCCGCGCTGCGCCCGAAAGACCCGAACGAGGCCTCCCCCTTTCCCGCCCGGCAGGCGTTTTTCGCCGTGATCAAGGTGCTGGGCGGGCTGGTCATTTTCACCGTACTCATGGAGACGCTGGGATTCATCCTCAACACGCTTGTTTTCGTAACCTACCTCATGAAAATCGTGCAGAAGGAACGCTGGTGGATGACGTTCCTGATCGCCGTCGCGACGACGGCCTGCCTCTACATCGTCTTCCAGGTCCTGCTGGGAATCACTTTGCCAAGAAATCAGTTCGGATTTTAGGGCTTTGGAGGTTACACCTTGGAGATCTTCAGCAATTTGATCATGGGGTTTCACGTCGCCCTCTCGTGGCAGAACCTCTTCTTCTGCTTCATGGGAACGCTGTTCGGAACCCTGATCGGGGTCCTGCCGGGGATCGGCCCGACGACGGGCGTGGCGATCCTGATCCCGATCACCTTCGGGATGAACCCGACGACGGCGATCATCACGATGGCCGGGGTCTACTACGGGGCGATGTTCGGCGGGGCGACCACGTCGATCCTCCTGAACGTGCCCGGGGAATCGGCTTCGGTGATGACCTGTGTCGACGGCCACCAGTTGGCCATAAACGGAAGGCCCGGGCCTGCGCTGGGGATGGCCTCCCTCTCCTCGTTCACCGGGGGCACCTTCGCGGTCCTCCTGCTGACCTTTCTCGCGCCGCCTCTGGCCGGCTTCGCCGTCTCCTTCGGCCCGCCGGAATATTTCGCCCTCACCTTCATGGGTCTGACCCTGGTGACTTCGCTCGGGGGCGACTCCCCCCTGAAGGGGATCATCAGCGGGATCCTGGGGCTCCTGGTCGCCTGCATCGGAATCGACGCGCAGAGCGGCGTGGCCCGCTTCACCTTCGGGATCATGTACACGCTCGACGGCATCGGCTTCATCGGGGTCGCCGTGGGGCTCTTCGCCCTCTCGGAGATCCTGGAGAACATGGAAGGGCCGATGGAGACGATGGTCTCGAAGACGAAGCTCCGCATCCGGACCCTCTTCCCGAACCTCCAGGACTGGAAGAACTCCTGGGTGACGATCATCCGCGGCTCCCTGATCGGCTTTTTCATCGGGATCCTCCCTGGCGCCGGGGCGACGATCGCCTCGTTCATGTCCTACGCCGCAGCGAAGAAGTTCAGCAAACATCCGGAGAAGTTCGGAACGGGCGTGATCGAGGGGGTCGCCGCGCCCGAGTCGGCCAACAATGCGGCGGCGGGCGGCGCAATGGTGTCGCTCCTCACCCTCGGAATTCCAGGATCGGGAACCACGGCGGTCCTCCTGGGAGCGCTCCTCATCCACGGGATGCGTCCGGGTCCCCTCCTCTTCTCGTCGAACCCGGAGTTCGTCTGGGGCCTGATCGCCAGCATGTACATCGGAAACATCATGCTCATCATCCAGAACATGCCGATGATCGGCCTCTGGGTCCGGCTGCTGAAAGTCCCCTACAAGATCCTGATGCCGCTGATCATCACGATCTCGGCGGTCGGCGTCTTCGCGACGGACAACAACCTTGCCGATGTCTGGGTGATGGTTATCTTCGGAATCATCGGATACGTCATGCGGAAGATGGGCTACCCCGCGGCGCCGATGGTTCTGGCGCTCGTCCTTGGCCCCATGGTGGAGATGTCGCTCCGGCAGTCGCTGACGATCTCCCACGGGAATGTGGCGATCTTCTTCACCCGTCCGATTTCGGCGGTCCTCTCGCTCTTTGCGATCCTTTCGCTTTTCGCCCCGCTGTTCCGCATCCTCTGGAACCGGTACAAAACGGGCAGGAAAGCCGCCGCCTGAAGGCCGGAAACGGTGAGGCAGAGGGAGTAGAGTTCCGCCGCCATGGCGCGGTGTTGTGAGACTTTGTTCCATGAAATTAGACCTTTGCAAAATTTGAACTGCCTGATCCCGGAAGCGCGCATTGGAGATTTTTCGGGGC
>JBFYYH010000292.1:0-2608 GCA_041310125.1 Syntrophaceae bacterium
CGGTGGGGAGCCTCCTGCTGCTGGACCAGGGAAGATCCGTAAAATCATAACCTTCGAAAGATCAGGGAGTTGAGAAATCTATGGAAACGATTCATTTCAAGACGGTAGATCCGGTGAGCCAGGAAATGCTCCAAGGGGCGTCCCGGAAAGGGTTCGGCCTCAACTGGGAGCGTTATGAAAAACAGCAGCCGCAGGACGGCTTTCTGCGCCTCGGGCTTTCCTGCCCCTACGGCTGTCTGCAGGGACCCTGCCGGATCGATCCTTTCGGGCGGGGTGCAGAGCGCGGGATCTGCGGACTCGACCGCGACGGAATGGCCGCGGCCCTTCTTCTGCGCCTGACCCTCCAGGGATTCCTGGAGATCCTTCCGGCCGATCCGGCAGGGAGCGGCGTGGAGCCCCAGTGGCCGGCATCCCTTCGGGACCGGGCGGCCGCGGCCGTCCGAAGGCTGGGAGGCGTCCCCCTTTCCTCCGCCCTGGTCTCCGAAAGCGCCTCGCTGCTGGTCCGTCCCTCGGCGTCCCCGGAACGGCTCGTCCGCCAGGCCCTGCGGCTGGCCCTTTTCGGGACCGGCCTCGTGGCGAAGGAGGGGACGAAAGGCTCTGCCGGATCGCTGCCCTGCTCCGCCGGCTACGGCCTCCTGGCGGGAGAGGCGGTCCTCGTCGGCGTGACGGGACGCCCGCCGAAGCCCCTCCTGGAAACCCTCCAGAAAAAGGCGGCCTCCCTCAAGAAGCCGGAGGTCCGCCTCGTCTCACTCGGGGAGTGGATTCCCGCTGCCGCCGGCTTCCTCCCGATTGTCTGCACCTCGGGCGAGGCGGAGACGGTCCTCAGCTCCGGAAAGTTGAACCTCCTGGTCGCCGGTCCCGGAACCGATCCGGGGATTCTGGCCCTCTGCGCCGGGATGAAGATTCCCGTTGTCCTGGGCGAGGAAAAACAGGACGCCTCCGAGATTCTTCAGCAGGCGCGCGAAGCCTTCGACCACCGGAGCCCGGCCTCCTTCAACTGCGACCCGAAGTGGGTCGGCACAGGCCGGGTCAATCTCGGCGACGCCGAGATCGCGGCGGCCCTCCAGGAGGGATCCGCAGCGAAGATCGCCTTCATCGGCGGGTCCGACAATCTCCTCCAGTCTCTCGGACACCTTCCGGTGGAGATGGCCAAGGCGCTCTCCGGCGAAGATCATGCCGTCGCCTCCTGGGGCGACGCGGCCGTTTGGATGGTCAAGCAGGACCTTCCCGTCGCCGTTCTGGACGCGGAGACAGGCCCACTGGCCGCGCTCTCTTCCCTGGCCGCCGCCGGCAAGCTGTCCCTCCTCAAGGGAATCTGCTTCTCGGGTCTGAAGAACTGCCGGGAGCTGACCCTGGCGCTGGGCCTCGCCGCCCTCGGGATGAAGGTCTCGCTGGCGACCCCCATTCCTCTCTGGGGGAGCGAGTCGGTCCGCACCCTTCTCCGGGAGGAGCTGGCGGCCCTGGGCGGCATCCTGACGCATTTCGACCATCCGGTCCGGGCCGAGGAACTCCTGGACTGGTTCCTCCGGTCCTGACGGAATCGCCCGGAAGGGCAAAGGAGCTTGTTTCATGAACTGCATCATTGTTGGCGGCGGCGCCGCCGGTTTTCAGGCGGCCGCGGCCTGCCGGGCCGCCTGGCCGGACCGGGCCGTGACGCTGATCGACGCGGAAGTGGAGGCGGGTTATTACCGGACGCTCCTGCCCCAGTTCATCGCGGGGGAACTCGCCGAGGAGGACCTTTTTTTCCCTCCCCGGGATGTTGACCCACTCCTGACGATCCTCCGGGGTGTCCGGGTCCGTTCTCTCGATCGCACGGAGCGGCGTCTCGTTCTGGAAACCGGAGAGGTCCTCTCCTACGACCGGTTGATCCTCGCCCACGGCGGAGACCCAACCTTGCCGGGGATCCTGGCCGGCCCCCCCTGCCGAGGGATCTTCCCCATCCGGGACCTGACAACGGCAAGAAGGACGAAGGAGTGGCTCGCCGATCACCGCAACATCATGGTCTTCGGCGGATCGCTCGTGGCGGTCAAGACGGCCGTCCATCTGCGCCACGCCGGTTTCGAGGTCGCCATCGTCGTTCGGCGGGGGCATGTCCTGCTTCGCGCCCTCTCGCCGGACGCGGCGGAGATCGTCGAGAACCACCTCCGGGGGACGGGGATCCGCCTCCACGTCAACGCCCCCCTGGAGGATCTCCGCATCGCGGAGGGGGCGGTCACTGCCCTCAAGGCGGGCGGGGCATGGCTTTCCTGCGACACCCTTCTCGTGGCGGCCGGCACGGCGCCCGACACCTCTTTTCTGGAGGAATCGGGCCTGCTGACGGACGGGGAACTCGTCGTGAGCCCCGCGCTCCAGACCGTAGATCCGCGGATCTTCGCCGCGGGGGATGTGGCCGTGATCACCGCCGGCACGGAGAAGGTCAGCCCGAACACCTGGCCCCAGGCGGTCTCGCAGGGAATGCGGGCGGCGGAGAACCTCTACCGGACGACCCCGCTGCCGCTGACCGACCTCACCCGGATCAACGCGATGGAGCTTCACGGCCTAGCGATGGTGATCCTCGGCCCGCCGGTGGACGGGGCGGAGGTGATCTTGTACGCGAAACCGGAAGACA
>JBFYYH010000293.1:0-6844 GCA_041310125.1 Syntrophaceae bacterium
TTGCTTCATGGCTCAAACGCCGCCCTCCCCCTCCCCCTATCGGCAGCGCTCCTTCCTCGTGATCCTGCTGCTGGGATTCCTGATCCAGTTGACGGCCCTCGGCTTCGGACGTTTCGCCTACACCGCCCTGCTTCCCGGCATGAAGACGGACTTCGGGCTGACCAACACCCACATGGGCTTCTTCCAGGTGGCCATCCTGGTGGGCTACCTTCTGTTCTCCTACCTCTGCAGCGCCTTCGTGAAGCGGTGGGGATGCTCCGCCGTGATCAACGCCTCCCTCGCCCTGGTCGCGCTTGCGATGATTGCCCTGGGCTTTGCAACCTCCTTCACCCTCTGGCTGGGGCTCGCCTTTCTGATCGGGGCCGGCGCGGCGGGAACCTATATCCCTCTCATTCCGCTGCTCATCGGCTGGTCTTCCGTCCGCAGAAGCGGTGGAGCCATCGGTTTCGCCCTGAGCGGCACCGGGGTCGGGATCATCCTCGTGGGGTATGCGGCCCCGATCATCCTGGAGCGGTTCGGGATCAGCGGCTGGCGGCATGCGTGGTTCCTCTTCGGGACGGCCACCCTTGCGGTCGGACTGGTCAGCGCTTTTCTGCTCCGGGAAAACCCTTCGTTCGTGGAGACGCAAGCCCCTCAGCATGTCGGGGCATTCGATTTGAAAAGGCTCTACAGAGACCCGGCGCTCCGGAACATCCTGACCGTCTATCTGCTGGTCGGATTCGGCTACATCAGCTATGCGACGTTCGTCGTCGCCTATGCGGTGGAGGAGATCCGGCTCACCGAAAGGGAGGCGGGCCTCCTCTGGTCGATCGTCGGCATCTTCTCGGTCTTCGGATGCATCTTCTGGGGAATGATCTCCGACTACCTGGGAAGAAAGGCCGTCACCATCGCCGACCTGGTTCTGCTGTGCGCTTCGATTCTCCTCTCGCTCTGGTGGAAGGAGAAGACCGGCCTCTATCTTTCCGCCGCACTGTTCGCCTTTACATTCAACGGGGCCATCACGCTGATCGCCTCGATGTTCGGCGATTGCATCCCCGTGGCGAATATGAGCAGCCTCTTCGGCATTTCCACGCTGATCCACGGTCTGGGACAGGCCGTGGGGGTCGGCATCGCCGGCTGGCTGAAGGATCTGACCTCGACCTTCGCGGTCCCCTTCTTCCTCTCGGCCCTGATCATCGCCGCCTGTCCGGTCCTCTTGTCCTTTCTGAAAGAGAAGGATCGACATCTTCCCTGAAGATCTTTCGCGAATCCGGGATTCTGGGCAACTGAATCCCTGCAGACTGCCTCCCTGGAAGCCCCCCCAGAAATCGATTGACATCTCGGATCGCTTTGCCTATCTTCCCCGGAACAAACCGCAAGGTCTCGCCCTTGCGGAAAATTGTGTCTCCGGTTCCAGCGAGCCGGGGCAGCCCCCCGTACGATTCAGAAACACGGCGGGCCTCGGAAGGATTCCCATGGAAGGCGCCCTGCTTCCCGTTATCATATTTCTGGTGGTCTACGCGGCGATCACCTTCGAGCTGGTCAACAAGGCCGTGGCTGCTCTCCTCGGCGTGATGATCCTGCTCATCGTCCATGTCATCGACGAGCGGACGGCCGTCCGTTTCATCGACTTCGAAACGATTCTGCTTCTGATGGGGATGATGGCCATCGTGGCCGTGCTGAGGAAATCCGGCTTCTTCACCATCCTCTCCGTTTGGATCGCCGAGAAGACCCAAGGCAGCCCCCTGAAGATCCTCGTCCTCTTTTCCATCGTCACCGCGACCATGTCGGCCTTTCTGGACAATGTGACGACGGTGCTGATCATCGTTCCGATCGTGATCGAGCTGACCGCCGGCATGGGCCTCGATCCGAAGCTCTTCGTGATCAGCCAGGCGGTGGTCTCCAACCTGGGCGGAACGGCCACCCTGATCGGAGATCCGCCCAACATCATCATCGGCTCCAAGGTGGGCCTGACCTTCAACCAGTTTCCCCTCTATCTGGCCGCTCCCGTGATCCTATCCGTAGCGGCGATGATCCTCTACTTCTGGCTCACCCGGCGCGAGCAGTTCAAGCCGATCGACACGAATCTGGCCAAGCTCTTCTCCGTCCAGCTCATCCTGCAGAAGATCCGCTTTGAGTTCGTCAGCATGCACGTGGACCGGGTCTTCCTGGCCAAGGCGCTGGGCTGCCTGGCCCTGGCCATCTCGCTGTTCGTGACCCAGACGATCACGAAGCTCACACCCGGGGTGGTAGCCATGCTGGTGGCGATGATCCTCTTCGTGATCACCCGCGTGGACGTGGAGCAGATGCTGGGGGAGATCGAGTGGAGCACCCTGCTGTTCTTCGCGGGCCTCTTCATCCTCGTGGGCGTGCTGGAGGAGAAGGGGGTCATCGAGTGGCTCGCCCGGAACGTCTTCCTCCGGATCGGCGACAACCCCTACGCGATGGTGCTGGTGGTCCTCTGGGTTTCCGGACTCGTCTCGGGGTTCCTGGACAACATCCCTTTCACGATCACCATGATCCCGATCGTCAAGGTGATGCAGTCGACGACACCCATCCCCCACGACCTCCTCTGGTGGGCCCTCTCCCTGGGGGCCTGCTTCGGCGGAAACCTGACGATGATCGGCGCCTCGGCGAACATCGTCTCCGTGGGAATGGCGCGGAAGCTGGGTTACGAAATCACCTTCCTGGAATTCTTCCGCTCGAGCGTCGTGATCACCCTGATCACCCTGACGATTTCGTCCGCTTACCTGGTCCTGATGCTCTGGTTTTTCCTATGAACGAGAAGGATCGCGAAAATCTCTACAAGCTCTTCCGGGACCAGGCCGATGTCCTGGGCTCGTCGCGCCTGACCGTCGTGGCGCTCCAGTCCTTCGTCGCCTCGGTGAAGGTCCTCCGCTGTTCCCGGGAGGAGATCATGCCCCTCTTCAAGGAGCTCGCCGATGCGATCAAGAATTCCCAGCCCCACATCGTCCCGCTGATCCACCTCATCGAGGAATTCGAGGCCGAGATCGAGCCCTTCACCGAACAGGGCCTGGAGGCAATCCGTACCGAGGCGCTCCGGATCCTGGAAGCCAAGATCGCCAAGATCGAGGAGAGCAAGCGCCGCGTCGTCGAGCAGGGACTGCGGCAAGTGGAAAGCGGGGACGTCATCCTGGTCCACGCGGTCAGCACGGTGGTCCTGAAGATCCTGGTGCGCGCCCACGAGGAACTGGGCCGTCGCTTCGAGGTGATCGTTCTCGAACAGGACTTCAACAAGACGAGGCAGCTTCTCCAGGCGCTCGACCGGGTTTCGATCCCGCACGAAGTGATCCCCGAGTACACCCTGAGCCACGCCATCCGGCGCGCCACAAAGCTATTCCTCGGCGCCACGGCGGTCACCCCGGACGGCCACATCGTCACACCGGCCGGAACGGCCAACATCGTCAGCCTCTGCCACGTGGAGAAGATCCCCGTCTACCTCTTCGTCAGCACCCTCAAATTCTCCCACAAGCCCTCGGAGGCCCAGCAGATCCACCGCAAGGAGGAGCACCGCAGCCGGGAAGGGCTCTGCTACGACCTGACGACCTACTCCCATTGCCTGGTGCCGATCGCGCTCATCGACCACGTGATCACCGAGGACGGAGAAGCGAAACATTCGCTGCCTTTCTGACAGCGCCGCGCAGAAATTCTCCCGGATGGGAACTGGACGCTCTTGAAAAAGAGGCACAAGACCCCGCCTGGGGGCGGCTTCGTAAAAACTTGATTTTCGCCCCGATTGTGTGTAGAGAAAAATGCATCCGGATTCTGGAAAGAACATCCCGCGGAACGCGGCCGATCATCTTGGGGAGGAAAGCTTGACCTGAACCATTCGAGACATACGCGAAAGGGGATCTTTTCCGCGGGCCGCGCATTCGCGTCGACCTCGCGGAGTCGGAGCGGGTTGCGACAGAGACAGGCGAATCGTCCGTTGAACCCGCATCGGCAGGGATCCTCCTGAATCGGTGATATTGCATCCTGGGAGTTTCCGCATGCCACTGGACATCGATCCGCGCAAAGTGCCCGTCGTCCTCCTCTACAACCAGGACCCCTCCTGGACTCCCCAAGAAAAATCGGAAGTGGACCTGCTCTCCTCCCAACTGGCGCAGGCCGTTTCCGGCGTCGGCCACCCCATCACCCTGCTCCCGTTGTCTGACAGCGATCTTCCCGCCGCCCTCTGCCCCTTCGACCCGGGCACCCACGTCATCCTCAACTGGTGCGAAAACCTTCCCGCCATCCCGAAAACCGAATCCCTGGTGACCCGGATCCTCGAGTCCCTGGGTTATGCATTCACCGGGGCCGACGCGGCGGCACTGGAGCGCTCACAGAACAAACGCATCCTGAAGGAAATCCTCAACCGGGCGGGAATTGCCACGCCGGCCTGGCGACTCTACGAGAGTCCCGAAACCAACGGCTGGAAACAATTTCCGGCGATCGTCAAGGCGGCGAACGAACACTGCAGCGAGGGTCTCACGCGGGAGTCGGTGGTCATGAACGAAACGGAGATGAAAGCGCGGATCGCCTATGTGCTGGACCACTTCCGGCAGCCGGCCCTGGTGGAGGATTTCATCGACGGGAGGGAGTTCCACGTGTCGCTCTGGGGAAACGGCGTCATTGAAATGCTGCCCCCGGCGGAGATGGATTTCTCCCAATTCAAGGACATTCACGACCGGCTCTGCACCTATGAATCGAAATTCGTGCCGGGATCGAGGCACTATGAAGGCATCCACACCCTTCTCCCCGCCCCCTTGGGCCCCGAGGAGATGCACCGGCTCCGCGATGTCTGCCAGGCTGCCTACCGGGCGATCGGATGCCGCGACTACGGGCGCATCGACGTGCGGATGCGCGACGGCGTCTTCCACGTCCTGGATGTGAACCCCAACGCCGACATCAGCGAAGACGCCAGTCTCGCCTGCGCCGCCGAGCTGGCCGGCTATTCGTACGGGGAAACCGGAAGCCGAATCGTCCGTCTGGCGGCCAATCGGCTTCCGGCATGGAGCACGGCATAGACCGTCGCGCGACCGCACTGCAACGGAGGAAACCATGGGGGAAATCGTCCATACCTCTCGAATCCGAATCGTCCGCGAAAAGGGACCGACCCGGAAGGCCATGATCGAGGGCTTCGCAGAACCTGTCTATTACGGGGTCCACGGCGGCATCATGAAATTCTACCGGGTCGAGCCGGAGAAGGAGCACGCGGCCACGCTCGACCACATCGTGGCCGCCACGGCCGGCTGAATGATGGGGACACTGGCCACGCTGCTGGCCGGAAGAAAGATCCCGACCCCGGAGGAGCGCTATCGGGCGGACGTCGAAGGCGACATCGAAAACGTCGAGGGCGTCCTGAAGATCACCCGGATCCGGGTGGTCTACCATCTGAAGGTCGCCCGGGAAAAGGCCGCGGAAGCGCGGGAGGCCTTTTCTTCGTACATCCGGCGCTGCCCCGCCGCGCAAAGCGTGATCGGCTGCATCCGGATTGAGGATGAACTCCGGATCGAGGAGACTTGATCTTTTCCGGGAAGGTCCGCAAGCGGAGGTTTATGGCGGGGAAGGGTCTTGCGCGATCCGTGCGCGTCCCTCCCGCTTGGCTTGATAGAGGAAGTTGTCCACCCGGGTAAGGAGCTGGTCGACGCTTTCTCCCTTGTGGTAATGGGTGACACCGAAGCTGGCCGTGATCCGCCCGATCCCGGCAAAGGGGATGGCTTTCATCCGATCCAGAAGGGCCTCCGCCAGGGTCAGCGCCTGCGGGAGGGCCGTATTGACCAGCAGGATCAGGAACTCCTCGCCTCCCCAGCGGGCCAGGAGATCCACCGAGCGGATCCTCTTGCGGATCAGGTCCGCCATCTCCATGAGCACGCGATCCCCCGCCTCATGGCCGAAACGGTCGTTGACCTCCTTGAAGTGGTCGATGTCGAGCATGATCAGGGAGAAGGGGTAGGCGTAGCGGTCGCTGCGGCCCATCTCCCTGAAGAGGGCCTCCATCAAATGCCGGCGGTTGTAGGCCCCCGTCAACGGGTCCGTCACGGCCAGGAGGCGAAGCTCTTCCTCGAGACGTTTGCGCACCGTCACGTCGCGGCTAACCCCCAGGACCGCGACCGGCCGCTTTTGTTCGTCCCGCATGAAAGACATGACGTTTTCAATCCAGATCCGGGAACCGTCCTTCCGGTACTCCTCCACTTCGACCGTGCGCGACCGTTCGGGATTCGCCGTCCCGGCGGCCTCGACCGCCATTTCCTCTTCAAGGATCCCCTTCATCAGCAGAAACGACTCCGGGGGCATCACCTCCGCCGCGGACTTCCCGATCGTCTCTCCCACCGTAAATCCGTAGATCGAAAAGACGGAGGAACTGACATAGGTGAAGCGGAGGGTCTCGAGATCCACGATCCAGATGTTGTCGCCGGAATGTTCGGCGATCAGGCGGTATTTCTCTTCCCTCTCCCGCAGCTCCCTCTCCGTCTCCCGAAGCCCGGCAACCTCACGCTCCAGTTCGGCCAGTCTCCGGCGCAGGGCTTTCATCTCCTGGATGTCTTCCATGGGGTTCTTTCGCTCCGTCCCTGCAGCAGCTTTTTCGCCAGTTTTCTGCAAATCCCTTTTTGTCTTGATGCCTTTGCCATCCCGAAAATGCAAGCATTATTTCATGCAACCGCTTCCCTTCGGGTTTTCTCCGGGAACCCATCCGTTGCCTCGGAAATCTGTCCGCTTCAGGCAGCGCCATCGCCCGCCGAAATCCCCTCCGCGAAATGGCAGGCCGCGAAGTGCTGTTCCCGCACCTTCCGGAGCGGGGGCTCCTCTTCGCGGCAGAGCGGCTGCGCGTAGAGGCAGCGGGTATGGAAGCGGCATCCCGGGG
>JBFYYH010000294.1:0-16340 GCA_041310125.1 Syntrophaceae bacterium
ATCATCGAACCGGTCCCCCTCTCTCGTTTCTCACGGAAGGCCCCCGTGCATCAGGCCGTGCTGTTCTTCGGGAATGGCGGTGCTCCTGAGGTCAAGGCGCGGAAGCTGTGGAGTTTGATAGCAGACGTTGTTCCCCCGGGCAAGAAGACCTTTTACGGCGGGCCGGAATGCCCGTGGGCGCGGACCCGGCCGGGTCGTTCCCGTCAGGCGGAAGGGCGCGGGCGCCAGCGGTACCAGAGGCGGAGCAGGCGGACCGTCAGGATGGCCATGAGCAGCCGGGGGACGTAGAGCCAGAAGGGGTTGATTCCCAGCGGCAGGAAGAGGGGCGGGTCTTCAACGATCGAGTGGTGCATCCCGATGGAGAGGTGGAGGATCTCCAGCTCGTCCCGGCTCAGATGGCCGCTTTTCGCCTCTTCGACGATGATCGCCCCGCCGTAGGAGAGCCCGAAGAGGATCGCCGTCATCCAGAGGAAGCCGACCTTCTGGTCCAGCCCCATGATCCGGAGAAAGGGGCCGAGCGCCCGCACGAAGGGGTGAATCCAGCCGAAGGCCTTCATCAGTTCGAGCAGGGTCAGCAGCGCCATGATGATGAAGAAGATCTTGACCGTGAGCAGAGAGGTCGTCTCCGCCCAGTGGCGGATCATCTCGAGAAAGGCCGGAGGGGCAGTCGGGAGGCCGCCGGCGGGAGCGGGCATGACGGTGGCGCTTCCCACCCAGGGCGCCATCAGGAGAATCGTAACGGATGCAGCCCCGAACCGGACCAGGGTGGCTTTCAGGGGATGGATCCCGGATTTGCCCTGGATGATCCCCTCCTGGATCAGAGAGTGGCAGGTCAGGATGAAGACCGCCATCAGTGTCGCCTGAGCCGCGCTGAAGGGGAGGACGACCGTGGCCGCGAGGCCCCCGTAGACGGAGCTCAGCATGCCGATGACCAGCGGGAGGGCCGCTTCCGGGGGCAGGCTGAAGATCCCCATCAGGGGTTTGAGGAGAAAATCGAGGTGGCGCAGGAGGCCGCTCCAGTCTAGGACAGCGGTAAACAGGGAAATCGGGAGGACGATCTTCATCATCCAGAGGAAGCCGCTCCACCCCTTTTTCAGCCCGGCGAGGATCCCCTCTTTGAGCAAATACCGGAAATCCGGTTTTCCGTTCATCGGTCCGCGCGCCTCTTCTCTTCCGTCTCTTTCCCCGCGGCCGATCGTTTCCAGCGACGGGGAAAGGGAACCCTCCTTATCAGATCGGGGCGGGAAAAGGGAAGGATTTTTTACGAAAAGCCCTTTGCAATTCGCCGGGCGGATATGCTACTAAAATCAAACATTCACAACGACCTTCGGGCGTTTCGGGAAAACGGGATGAAGCTGACGATCTACCGAAAGCTGCTGCTGAGCTATCTGGCGATGGCGCTTTTAACGGTCCTGGCCAGCGCCTACGCCATTTTCAGCCTCCAACAGCTCAACGAAATCGCCTACCGGATCATCCGCGAGGATTTCGCCGTCGTTGACCTCAGCAAGAAACTGATGGACACCCTCATCGCCCAGGAGAGCGCGCAGAAGCGCTACCTGATCCTTCAGGATCCCACGATCGAGGAGATCTTCTGGACAAGGAGCCGCGAATTCGAAAGCGGCATTACGGAGCTTCGTGAAAAACGGTTCCCGGCCATCGAGGCGGCGCTGGACCGGCTGATCCTCCTCCAGAGCGAGTATGGAGGCTTTTTTTCGCGGGAGATGGAGCTGGTCCGGGGCAACCAGGGCGAAGAGGCCCAGGCCCTTTCCGAACAGGCCGGAAGAAAGGCGATCGACGAAATGGCCGCGCTCGTCCGGGGAATGCAAAAAAGGGCGGAGCAGAACATCGGCGCGAGGATGAACGAGATCTCGGGCCAGGGGGCCCGGGCATCCCGGCTGACGGTTGTGCTCAGCCTGGTGAGTGTGATGGTGGGGCTGCTGATCGTCCTGTTGGTCACCTACAACATCTCCCGCCCGCTCGGGCGGCTGGAAAAAGCCACCGCGGAGATTGCCGAGGGAAGGTTCGATTATGACCTGAAACTGAGCCGGCAAGACGAGATCGGAAGCCTGGTCCACGCCTTCGGGATGATGGCGCGGCGGCTCAAGGTCCTTGAAGAGAGAAATCTCGATGCAAGCCCCCTCACGGGGCTGCCCGGGAACCTTGCGATCGAGCGGGAGATCGAGAAGCGGCTGACGGCGAAAAAACCGTTCGCGCTCTGCCATGTGGACCTTGACAATTTCAAGCCGTTTGTCGATCAATACGGCTACGCGTGGGGGAGCGAAGTGATCAAGGAGGTTGCCCGGCTGCTGATCGTCCAGCTCAAGACGGCCGGATCGCCGGACGACTTCCTGGGCCACATCGGCGGGGACGACTTTGTGATCCTCTCCGCCCCCCTCCGGGCAGAGAGGATCTCCCGCGGGGTCGTGGACGGGTTCGAGAGCCGGATCCGGACATTCTATGCGGAGCAGGATCGGGAGAGGGGGTCCTTCATCGGAAAGGACAGGCAGGGGAACGAACGGCAGTTTCCCCTGATCACCGTCACGATCGCGATTGTGACCGATGACGGAACCCGTTTTGGAAACCCCCTGGAGATGGCGGAGGCGGCGGCCAAACTTAAGGAGTACGGGAAAACCCTTCCCGGCAGCACCTATCTGACGGAAAAGGACTGGAACACGGGATGAAACGTTTTCAGGCGGCCGCCTTTCAGATCCTGGCGACGATGGTTCTTGCGGGGTGCGCGGCAGCCCCGCCGGCGGTCGAAAAAAAAGAGATCGCGGCGCCAACCCCGCGGCCGGTCTTGGAGGAACGGGCGGTTCCCCGCAGCTTCGAGGACCGGGACCTTTTCCTGAAGGGGATGGAACTCCTTGCCCGGACGGAAGCCCCCGATTTCGGGGAGCCCCGCGCGCTTTTCCTCTCCCTGGCGGAGCGCTACCCGCAGAGCCGATGGCGGCCGGCTGCGGAAGCCCTGGTCCGCCAGATCGACGAACAAAAGTCGCTGCGGGAAGCCCTCCAAGTAGAGACGGTGCGGCTTCAGCAAACGCTTCAGCAAACCCAGGCGGAACGGAGACGCCTGCAGCAGGAGAACGAACAGCTCCGGAAATCGGCGAGAGAAGCCGCGGAACGGCTCCAGGCGGAGAAGGCGAGCCTCTCCCAGGAGAACGAACAGCTCCGGAAGGATCTCAAGCGGCTCAGGGACCTCGAGATCGAGATTGAAAAGCGCGAACGGATGCTCCGTTGATCCGCCCCCTTCAGCCCTGCCGAAAACCCTCTTCTTTCAGCCGTTGATCCGCCAGCTCGATCCCCAGGGCCGTCTTCGCGTCGGCGATTCTCCCGTCCCGGATCATCTTCCGTGCCTCGTCGAACGGGACGGAGAAGACCCGGATATATTCGTCCGGGTCCGCCGGCAGCGTTGCCGGATAGAGATCCAGGGCGAGAAAAAAATACATGTACTCGTTGCAGTATCCCGGGACCAGGTACCCCTCGAACAGCTTGATCAACCTCCCCGCCTGAAAACCGACCTCCTCCGCCAGCTCCCGCTGGACACTCTCCTCGACCGTCTCCCCTTCCCGGTCCATGTTTCCCGCCGGGATTTCCACGACCATTCCGCCCGTGGCATACCGGTATTGTCGGATCAGAACCAGCTTTCCCTCCGGGTTCACCGGAACAACGGCAATGCAGGGACGGTGGTCGATCCAGCTCTGGCGGAAGACCCGTCCGTCGGGGAGACGAATGTCCCCCTCAAAAACGTCGAAAATCCGGCAGCGGTAAACGAGCTTGCGGTCGATTTCATCTGTTTCGGACATGAAATTCTCCTTTCCGGCAAAAAGCCGGGCCTGTGGCTCCGGGAAAGATCCCGGAGCGTTCAAAAGCGAGGGTCCGGGGGGGGGCAGGCGCCGACGCAGTGCTTTGGAGCCGCCGTCCGGCCGGAGTACGCGCTTCCCCCATCAGTTCGTTTTCATGATGGTGATGATGTGCTGTTCAATGGTCTCTTTCGGCAAGGCTCCCACCAGGCTGTTGACCAGTTTCCCCTGCTTGAAGAGGAGCATCGTCGGGATGTTGCGGACGTTGTAGCGGGACGCGGTGAGCGGGTTTTCGTCCACGTTGAGCTTGGCGATCCGGACTCCGCCCGCGTACTTGGAGGCGAGTTCGTCGAGGATCGGCGCCAGCATCCGGCAGGGACCGCACCAGGGCGCCCAGCAGTCGACGAGGACCGATTCGGGGGAGGAGAGGACCTCCCGGGAGAAGGAGCCGTCGGTCACCTCCACGGGCCGCCCGGCATCTCCGGCGACCACCAGGGTGACGCCGCACTTTCCGCAGAGCGGCCGGTCACTCAAACGGTTCTCGGGCATGCGGTTCTTCGTCCCGCAGTGGAGGCAGCGGATGATCATCTCGTCGAGGACGGCGCCGCACTTTCCGCAGAGCGGCCGATCCTGGAGCCGTTCCTTCGGGATCCGGTTCTTCGTGCCGCAGTGCAGGCAGCGGATCACCATCGTCTTGTCGTCTTTCATAGGGCCACCTTAACGGCGATGGGATTGAGGACACGGACCAGCTCTGCCGGTTCCATCTCGGCCAACAGACCCCGGCTGCCCGCGTTGATCAGGATCCGGGGAAGGGCGGCGATTTCCTCTTCCATGAAGAGCCGCAGGGGCTTGCGCGTCCCGAAAGGGGAGGTTCCCCCCACCCGGTAGCCGGTATGCCGCTCCGCAACCCGCGGAGCGCAGGGGTTCACGGACTTCACCCCGAGGATCCGGGCCAGGTTCTTCGTCGAAACCTGACGGTCCCCGTTCATGAGGATGATCAGCGGAACGCCCCGCTCGTCCTCCATGACGAGGGTCTTGATCACGTGGTGTTCCTCCACCCCCAGTTCGCGGGCCGACACCTTCGTCCCCCCGTGTTCCTCGTAGCGGTACGGGCGCAGGGTGAAGGCAATCCCGCTTTGCTTCATCGCGAGAATCGCGGGGGTGACCGGTATCCTTTCCCTGCCCATCGCTTTCTGTTCCGGTTTCCGTGGAAAGTCCGGCTGCCACTCCGCCGCCGGTCCATTCAGCCATAGTATAACCACGAAAACTCCTCAGGTCAATGCCCGCAGCATGCCCGCAGCATGCCTGAAACATTTCCGTCAATGCACGGAGACTTTATTCAGCCGCATAAAACTCCAGACGCCTGTCTGGGGAGATGTAGCGGCCGCCCACAGGGCTCAAGCAGCTTTACGCTTGAAACCGAAGATGCCCCCGGCTCCTGCCGGGGGAGTTTCAATGTAAAGCGGCCCGAGAATCGGATTCCGGAAGCGCGCTGAAGGATTCCGATTCTCGAAGGTCTCGCACGATGAACATGGGGTCAGGAAGCGGAAGGAGGAAAGACGGCCCGGGCGATCAGCCGGTCCGCCTTCGAAAAGGAAAGACCTTCCATTTCCACGGCTTCGGCCCAGCGCCACGCGAGGCGGGCCCGGACGGAGGGGCCCCTGTCGACCAGCGCGCAGGAAAAGGCGGTCAGGGTGATGCGGAAATGGGTGTAGGCGTGATTCACAGCGTGGAGCGGTCCGCCCACGGCGATGCCGACGCCCAGCTCCCCGCGGACGAGGCGCGCCAGGCCCTCTGCTGTGGATTCCCCGGCGTTCAGGATCCCGCCGGGGAATTTCCAGAGCGAGCCAAGCAGGCCCTTCGCGGGCCGCTGAACGATGAGGGCCCTCCCTTTCCCGTCGCGGATCACGGCGGCAGCGACCTCCCTGTGGGGGACGGAGCGGCGCTTTTCCCGGACGGGAAAGAGGTGCGCCCGTCCGACCATCTCCGCGCGGCAGAGGCCGTGCAGGGGGCAGAGGGAACAGGAGGGCTTCTTCGGCAGGCAGACCAGGGCGCCCAGCTCCATGAGCGCCTGGTTGAAACCGCCGGGATTCTTTTCCGGCAGGAGGGAGAGGACGATCCCCTCGATCCTTTCCCGGGCTGCCGGCGCGTCGATCGACTCCTCCAGGGCGCAGAGGCGGCTGACGACCCGCCGGACGTTCCCGTCGACCGCAGAAACGGCCTCCCCGAAGGCGATGCTGAGGATGGCCCCGGCCGTATAGCGGCCGATGCCGGGAAGAAACAGCAGATCCCCCAATTGAGCGGGGATCCTCCCCGAAAAACGTTCCACAATCTGCCGGGCCGCCGCGTGAAGGTGACGCGCCCGGGAGTAATAACCCAGATTTTCCCACAATTTGAGGACGTTGTCGAGCGGAGCGCGGGCCAGGGAATCGACCGAGGGAAAGCGTTCCAGGAATCGGAGATAGTACGGGATGACCGTATCCACGCGCGTCTGCTGGAGCATGATTTCGGAGATCCAGACGGAATAGGGATCGTCCGTTTTTCGCCAGGGGAGCATCCGCCGATTCCGGGAGTACCAGCGGAGGAGTTTCAGGCGTAGCCGCCTCGCTTCGGGACCGGAGCGGTTTTTCTTCAAGGGGTGACCTTGCGGTTGGGCTTTTTTGAAAGGGGTGGCGGAGGATGACGGCGCCGCGTCATCCTCCGCGTGCGGGCAGACGGCCCGTACGGTTTCGGGGAAACTACGCCTGCTGAGGCTGCCCCTCCTCTTCCTTCTTCTTTTTCTTCTTCGGTTTGGCTTCGGGGGGCGGCTCCGGAGCGCCCTTTTTCGCCTTGGGGGCCTCCTCCTTCGGTTTCGCCAGCCGTTCGGCCTTGGCTGCCGCAAGATCCGCCGTCCGTTTTTCGGAGGCGTCGATCGCGCCCAGGCGGAGCTGCGACTGACGGATCTTGGATTTAAGTTCCCGGATCGCCGCGTCCCGTTCGCTCTGTTTCGCGTCCAGACCCTTCTGGGCGAGAAGCGCCAGGCGCTTCTGCAGCTTCGTTTCCCATACCGCCTTCTGCTTCAGCCTCGTTTCCCTGCTTTCGGATGACATCGGTTTCTCCTTTTTCAGATGATTCCCGGGTGCTTTCCGTTCGTACCCACGGACGGGATGGGCGTCCTCTTATCAGGATTCCCCGAGAAAATCCAGCTTATTCGGCGTTCTGGGCCGGGGCGGTTCCTGGCGATGAGCCCGAGGCAAGAAGGGCGCGGATCTCCTCGCCGTCGAGCTTCTCTTTTTCCATCAGAAGGGCGGCCCCCCGGAGCAGAATCTCCTTCCGGTTGCGGAGGATCGTCAGGGCCCGGTCATACTCCCTGCGGATGATCTCCCGGATCTCCTCGTCGATGATCTTGGCGGTTGCATCGCTGTAGTCCCCGCTCTCGCGCATTCCGGGGTTCAGGAAGGGGGTCTGCTTCTCGCCGGAGAGGTAGACCTGCCCCAGTTTCTCGCACATGCCGTACTCGCGGATCATGCTCCGGGCGATGTCCGTCGCCCGGGCCAGGTCGTTGTGGGCCCCGGTGGAAATGTCTCCGAAGACGAGCTGTTCCGCGGCCCGTCCGCCGAGGAGCGAGGCAATCTTGTTTTCCAGCTCCGTCTTCCGCATGAGGAAGCGGTCTTCCGTGGGGACCTGCATCGTATAGCCGAGGGCCGCAATGCCCCGGGGGATGATGGAGATCTTCTGAACCGGGTCGGTGCCGGGAAGCGAGAGGGCGACCAGGGCATGGCCCATCTCGTGGTAGGCGACCGTCTTCCTTTCGCTGGCATTGATCAGACGATTCTTTTTCTCGAGCCCGGCGACGATCCTCTCCACGGCCTCCTCGAACTCGGCCATCCCGACTTCTGCCTTGTTGCGGCGCACCGCGAGCAGGGCCGCCTCGTTGACGAGGTTCGCCAGATCCGCGCCCACCATTCCCGGCGTCATCGCGGCGAGCTTCTCCAGGTCCAGTCCGGGGACCGTCTTGATCTTTTTCAGATGTACCCGGAGGATCTGTTCCCGCCCCGTCTTGTCCGGCCGGTCGACCAGGACGTGGCGGTCGAAGCGCCCCGGCCGCAGGAGCGCCGGATCGAGGATTTCGGGCCGGTTGGTGGCGGCCATCAGGATTACCCCCACCTTCGGATCAAAACCGTCCATTTCGACGAGGAGCTGGTTGAGGGTCTGCTCCCGCTCGTCGTGGCCGCCCACGGCGCTGAAGCCGCGGGCCTTTCCCAAGGCGTCCAGCTCGTCGATGAAGATGATGCAGGGGGCCTTCTCCTTGGCCTGTACGAAAAGGTCTCGGACGCGGGCGGCCCCCAGCCCGACGAACATCTCGACGAACTCCGAACCGGAGAGGCTGAAGAAGGGAACCCCGCTTTCTCCCGCCACTGCTTTGGCGAGGAGGGTCTTGCCGCTTCCCGGCGGACCCACCAGGAGAATCCCCTTGGGTATTCTTCCCCCGATCTCGGTGAACCGGCCCGGCGTCTTGAGGAATTCGATCACCTCGACCAGCTCCTGCTTCGCCTCGTCCACCCCGGCCACGTCGTTGAAGGTCACGTTCAGCTCGTTTTCCATATAGATCTTGGCCTTGTTCTTGCCGAGGGTCATGAAACCGGCCTGCTGTCCGCTCATCCGCTTCATGAGAAAATACCAGATCCCCACGAACAGCAGGAGCGGAAACACCCAGGAGAAGAGATCCCGCAGGAAGGTGGATTCGATTTCGCCCTTGAACGGCACCTGGTACTGTTCGAGGACCGTGGAGAGTTCGGAGTCCACCCGGATCGTCCGGAAGGGCGTCGTCTCTCCCGCGGCGCCGTCGACCTTCATCCGCCCCTGGATCTGGTTGGCAGTGATGGCGATCTCCGTGATTTTCTGTTCCTTGAGCAATTTGAGGAACTGGCTGTAGGGGATGACCTGAACGGCGAAGATCGAGGCGATGTAGTTCTGAACGATCAACACCACCCAGATTCCCAGAAGGACATACCAGGCCGAAAACTTGTAGTGCTTCTGCATGAGAACGACCTCCAACGCTATCAAAGCGTAGCAAAACGGCGCGACGAGCTCAAGGAAAAAGTGGGAACGGACAGGTCTGAGGGCCGATCCGTCCGGCTCCCGTGCGCATTGACATCCAGCGGGCGTTCTGCTATTCACAAATCGTCGTCCGCCGGTTTAGCGGAGGGAGTGCCTTGAAAAGACAAGATCCTTCCGCGCGACGGACATTTTACGCGCTGGAAGAGGTCCGATTTTGAAGTCGGTCTCAGAGGAAGGAATGGCGGGGTGAACGCCGAAAGCGGATCCTGCTTCCACGGCGGGAGAAAAGGGGTCGGGAGATGAGAAAAACGGCAACAGAGGTTCTGTCGGTGATCCTCGCGGTCATCTGGATCGCGTCCTGCGCGAGCTATGAGCGCCAGGTGGTGCCCTTCAAGATGCCCGCGGCCTATCCGAACGCCACGGCCGTGGCGGACGCGACCATTGCCGCCAAGGCGTACGACCAGGGCGAGGAGGCGTCGGCGGCCTTCGGATTCGATATCCGGGGGGCGGGAATCCTTCCCGTGCAGGTGATCTTCGACAACACGGGTGGCCACCCGTTGGAAGTCCTCTCGGACAGGACGCTCCTCGTCGACGAGGAGAACAACCTCTGGCCGATCCTCGAGGAGGGGCTGGCCTATGACCGCCTCTCCCGGAAGACGGAGCTGGGAAGGGTGGCGCCCGAGGCAGCAAAAGGCGGGCTTCTCGCGGGCGCGGCCGGCGCCGTCATCGGGGCGGCGATCGGGATCGTGACCGGTACCAACATCGGCGCCGCAGCCGGGAAGGGGGCGGCTGTCGGGGCGGCCGCCGGAATCACGATGGGGGGCGCGAGGGGGCTGAGCGATTCGGACGCCCGCCGGCAGATCCGGGAGGATCTCCAGAAGAGGTCCCTGGAGAGGAGGGCCATTCCGCCGCGCGAGGTGGCCCACGGATTCATCTTCTTTCCCGGCGAGGCGAAGAAGCCGAAAGAGCTTCGGATCAGCATCCGGGCGACGGACACGAAGCAGGTCTATCCCCTGATCCTCAAATTCTGACAGCCGAAAACCGAAAAGGGAAACACACCCATGCCGGAAACGCTGAAGATCATCCTCGTGCTCCTGGCCGCCATCGCGGCGATCCTGCTCACGCTGCGCTGGGTCGTCTGGAAGATGAAAAAAGCCGGAGAATTCATCATCCGCGATCTCAAACAGAAAAGGGCGTTCGATCCGCAGACGGCCGTGACCCTTCCCTATGCCGAAAACCGCATGCTGCGCATCGGCCTGCGGGATTATCGGCCCCAGGTTCTCGCGAACCTTGTCCAGCACGGCATCGTCCATTTGGTCGAGGGAGGGAAATATTATCTCCGGGAGGGTCAAGAACCCGGAGGAGGGGGAACACCGCCCGCGGGATAGGCGCGGAAACGGTCCGGACCCCGGCGGCGCGTTCGGAAGGTGCGGGACGGGGGCGGGCACCAGGGCAAGGCAACGATTTCAAAGGTCTTTTTCGATCCATTCCATGAAGGGCGGAGCGAGACAGTGGATTTCAATCCCTGCATGAAACACAAGGCAGTCCGCAAAGCGGTGCGCATGTTCGCCGAGGCCGAGCTGGCGCCGATCGCGCGCGACATCGACCGCGATGCCCGCTTTCCCTGGGAGGTCGTTGAGAAGATGCGGCCGCTCCATTTTTTCGGCCTCCAGGCGCCGAGGGAATATGGTGGAGCGGAGATGGACAGCATCAGCTACGCGATCGCCATCGAGGAGATCTCCCGGATCAGCGCCGCGATGGGCCTCTGCCTGACCGTCCACAACAGCGTGGGGGTCTACCCGATCGTCCGTTTCGGAACGGAGGAGCAGAAAAAGCGGTTCCTCCCGGCCATGGCCCGGGGCGATAGCATCGGCGCCTTCTGCCTGACCGAGGCGAACGCCGGCTCGGACGCGGGCGGCGTCGAAACCACTGCCGTTTGGGACGGAAGCGATTACGTCATCAACGGCACGAAGATCTTCGTGACCAACGGCGGCGTCTGCGGCACGGCGCTGATTTTCGCGATCACCGACCCCCAGAACCTTCAGAAGAGCGCAGGGGTTTTCATCGTGGAGCAGGACACCCCCGGCTTCTCCGTCGGGGAGATCGAGGACCTCTGTGGGATGCGGGCGAACCCGGTCTCCTCGCTTTTTCTCGAGGATTGCCGCGTTCCGGAGGGGAACCTGCTTGGCCGCCCCGGCGACGGGATCCGGATCGGACTGACCACCCTCGACACGGGGCGCATCGGGATCGCCGCCCAGGCCCTGGGGATCGCCCAGTCCGCCTTCGAGGATGCGGTCCGTTACTCCAAGGAGCGGCAGCAGTTCAAGAAGCCGATCTCCTCCTTCCAGACCATCCAGAACTTCCTGGCCGACATGGCCACCGAGATCGACGCGGCGCGTCTCCTCCTCTACCGGGCCTGCGCGGTGAAGGATTCGGGGCGGCCGTTCGGCGCGGAGGCCGCAATGGCCAAGCTCTACTGCAGTGAAATGGCAACACGCGTGACGAACCGGGCCGTCCAGATCCACGGCGGATACGGTTACAGCCGGGAGTATGATGTGGAGCGCTACTTCCGGGACGCGAAGGTCACGGAGATCTACGAGGGGACGAGCGAGGTGCAGCGGATGGTGATCGCGCGCGCGGTGCTCTCCCAGAGGACCTGAAACGAAGGATTTGGAATACGGTGAACAGGGCCTTCATGTAAATCGCGCTGCTGGAAGCCGGTTTTCAAAGGGATCAAAACATGCTGAAGATGGTCGTTTGCCTCAAGCAGGTGCCGATGGTTTCCGAACTGCCCTGGGACCCGCGGACGGGGACCCTCCAGCGGGACCTGGCCGAGGGGATGATGAACCCGGCCTGTCGTTCGGCCCTGGAGGCGGCCCTCCGGCTCCGCGCGGGGGAAGGGGGCGAGATCACGGCGATCACGATGGGGCCGCCGATGGCCGAAGAGGTGCTGCGCGAGGCGATCGCCCTCGGGGCGGACCGGGGCGTCCTGCTGACCGACCGCCGGATGGCGGGCGCCGACACCTCCGTCACCTCCTACACGCTCGCCCGGGCGATCGAGAGGGCCTGCGCCGGGTTCGACCTCGTCCTCTGCGGCTTCTCGACGATCGACAGCGAGACCGCCCAGGTCGGCCCCCAGCTGGCGGAAGAGCTGGCGGTTCCGGGAGTGGCCGGCATCGACGGCATTGAGCTTTTCGGCAGGACGGTCCGGATGCGGCGGCTCTCCGACAACTTCCTTGAAACGCTGGAGATGGACCTCCCTGGCCTGATTACCGTGGCGACGGGCGAAAATGCCCTGCAGCATGTTCCCCTGGGCGGCCTCCAGGCGGCCTTCGACGGGGCGAAAATCCTCACCCTTTCGGCGGACGATCTCGGACTCGACCCGGAGATAATCGGCGTGAAGGGGTCCGCCACCCGGATCATCAGCGTCACCTCGCCGACCGCGGCGAAGAAGAACCTCGTCCTGACCGGGGCGCCCAAGCGGATCGTCGAGCAGCTCTTCGAGCGGTTCGACGACAAGATCGGCGGGGCGATCGGCAGGGATTTGAAAACGGAAAAAGCAAAATGAGCGCAAACAAAAAAGCCATCTGGGTCTTCGGCGACTACCGGAACTACTTCCAGAACCGCGTGACCCTCCAGCTCCTCTCCCGCGCGAAGGACCTCGCGAAGAAGATCGGCGGGGAGGTGTGCGCGGTGGTCTTCGGCCATTGGACGGACGAGTGGGTGGACGATGCGCTCTCCCACAATCCCACCTTTTGCGGGGTTGTGAAAGAGTACATCGCCCACGGCGCCGATAAGGTTTATCTGACCGACCATCCGCGGCTGTCCGCCTACAGCATGGAGACCTACGCGCTGCTGATGGAGCGGTTGGCGAAACGCGAAAAGCCCGAAATGATTCTGATCGGGGCGACCGCCTTCGGACGGGAATTCGCCCCCCGGGTGGCCAAGCGCCTCGGCACGGGGCTCACCGCGGACTGCATCGGCCTCGACATCAACGGGGAGGGTCTTCTGGTCCAGATGGCCCCCTCCTTTGGCGGGAACCTCGTCGCCGAGATCGTCACCCCTGAGCGCCGCCCGCAGATGGCCACCGTCCGCCCGGGGATTTTTCAGGAGATCCCCCACGATTCCGTCCGGACCGGAGAGGTGGTCCGGGTTCCGATGCCGGTGGACCTTCCCGCGGACCGTGTCCGCCTCGTCCGTGTGGAACGGTGCCCCCAACGGGAACAGAAACTGGAGGACGCGAAGGTCGTCGTCTGCGGCGGGCGGGGTTTGGGAAGCCGGAAGAAGTTCGCGAAGCTCTTCGAACTGGCCGAACTGCTGGGCGGCGAGGTGGGGGCGACGCGCCCGGTGGTCTACGCCGACTGGGCGGGCCACGAAGCGCTGGTCGGCCAGGCCGGAAAGCAGATCCGCCCGCAGATCCTCTTCTCCTTCGGGATCAGCGGCGCGATCCAGCACACGGCCGCCTGCAATAACGCGAGGTTCATCGTCGCCGTGAACAAGAACCCGAACGCCGCGATGATGAAGCGGGCGGACGTGGCGATCGTCGCCGACGCAAGCCAGCTCTGCGCCACCTTGATCCAGGAGCTCAAGAAGCGGATCCGCTGACGGACACACCGCTGCGGGGGCAGGAGTGCCCCGAAAAAATCTCCAATGCGCGCTCACAGGGATCCGAGTTTCCGATCGCTCACCGGTTCTTCTCTGGCACCCCTCTATAGTCCCAGTCGTTCGGCGATCCCCTGCATCGCACCGAGGGAAATCTCTACGAACTCGTCGAGCGGCAGGCCGATCTTCTCGCACTCCCGGATCGTCTCCCGGGTCACCGAGGCCGCAAAGGCCTTCTCCTTCATCCGCTTCGTGATCGACTTCACCTTCACGCCGGCGATCTTTTTGTCCGGATAGACGAGCGCCGTCGCCACGATCATCCCCGTGATCGTCTCGCCGGCGGCCAGGGCGTGCTGGAATTCCGTGTTCCGCACGCTTCCGCTTGTCCTCTCGTTGTGCATCCTCACCGCGTCGACGATCTCCGGATCGATTCCCGCCTCTGTCAGGATCGGCAAAGCCTCCAGGCCGTGTCGCGCCAGGTCGCCGCCCACGACCTCGATGTCGATGTCGTGGAGGAGCCCGGCGAGCCCCCATTTCTCCTCGTCCCGGCCGAGCCGCCGGGCCAGCGCCCGGAGGACCGCCTCCGAGGCATAGCTGTGGTCCAGCATCCGTTCGTTTTTCACATACCGTTTCAGCAGTTCTTCAGCGTCGTCTCTCGTCATTCGAAGTTTTCCCTTTCATCATCGGGGATTGATCTTTTTCTCTTTTATTCAATCGCACAAAACAACTCCAGACCCCCGTCTTAAGGTGCCGCCGCGGCCCGCAGGGTTCAAGCGGTTCATCCTTGAGCTCAATGATGCCGTAATCCTGCCGGGGGAGTTTCACTCAGCCCTTCCGTCATTTTTTCAACTTCAGCCAATGATCACCAGCGCCGCGTACGGGACCAGGTTCAGCAGGAGAACGAACAGCTTCATGGCGCCGATGAAACCATAGAGCGTCAAATCGAACGCCTCGCGGGGAATCCGGAACCACCTGCCGTGCATTCGGTATACCCAATCGCCCGCCAGCGCGAAGATCAAGAACGAGAGGATCAGCAACCCCCCGTTGATGACGGTGCACCACCCGAAGAAAGCCCGCATCGTTCCGATATCCAAGGTTCTCCTCCTGTTTTCTGCCATGGAATGCCAGGAGCAATTCGCTCTTCTGGCCGACCATTTCCGGCCTTGTCCCTTGAGCAACAACGAGAATGAATCAAAAACCCGACATCGCCAGCATACCTATCTTGCACGTTATTCCTATTCCTTCTATCCTTGCGTAGACTGCCGAAGCGCTGTTTTCTTTGGCCGTGGACTGGCCTTGGCCGCTTGCAAAAAACCATTGCATAAGGACAAGATAGCTGTCAAATAGAAATCAGATCACCGGACAAATCCTGTCGCGGCCATTGACTTGCGTCCCCTTCTTTTCTATACTGGCGGCGACCGTTGCGGATCCTGCCCGGGGCCGTCCCAAAGATCTTCTCTACCCCCGGCGGCGGGTCGGGTGAAACGGATCCAACGGGAAAGGAACAAACCCTTCCCTTGTCGGAGGCCCGGATGATGGAGACCCTGATCCTGATCGCGGCCGTTCCCCTCCTGGCGGGGCTCCTCTTCTTCGAGAAGCGGGAGTCCACACGGGGGCTCCTCCTGACGAAGCCCTTCCTCTCCGCCCTGTTCATCCTGGCGGCGCTGAACGGTCCGGGGAGCGATCCGGCCTACTTCGGCCTGATCTTGGCCGGCCTGATCTGCTGCCTGGCGGGCGACGTCTGCCTGATCTTCTTCTTTTCGCGGCCGCTCTTCCTGGCGGGTCTGGTCTCGTTCCTGGCGGGACACGTCCTCTATGCGATCGCCTTTTTCTGGAAGGCGCCTCCGGGGGTGTCGACCTGGATCGTTGCGGTGTGCCTTGCCGCGGTGAGCGGGGCCGTGTTCGCCTGGCTCCGCCCCCATTTGGGGAAGATGCGCATCCCGGTCATCGCCTACCTGGTCATCATCACCGCGATGGCCGTCGGCGCCGCCTCGCTCCTCAAGGACGAACAGGCCGGCGCTCCGGGGCGGTCCCTCGCCTTTGCGGGGGCGGTCCTGTTCTATGTTTCGGACATCTTCGTCGCCCGCCACCGCTTCGTGGCGAAGGCGTACGTCAACCGCCTCGTCGGGCTGCCCCTCTACTATGCGGCCCAGTTCCTGATCGCGTTTTCGATCCGCCTGCTTTGAGGGAAGGGAGGGGCCGCGGGGAGGGGAATAGGGGAACCCTGACCGGAAGGAGG
The DNA here is from genome assembly GCA_041310125.1 of Syntrophaceae bacterium. Taxonomy (GTDB): domain Bacteria; phylum Desulfobacterota; class Syntrophia; order Syntrophales; family UBA5619; genus JAKAFS01. The sequence goes on from JBFYYH010000294.1 coordinate 15,682, forward strand.
GAACCATGGCCGAACCGGTGAAACCCCGGACAAAGAAGGAGAAGCCCTGCGTGAGAAAAGGAGGAAGCGTTGCCGAGATCAAGCAGGCGATCCTCGACAACCTCGTCTGCGTCCAGGGGCGCTTTGCCCCCGTGGCGACGCGGAATGACTACTACCTCGCCGTCGCCTACACGGTGCGGGACCGGCTGCTCTCCCGCTGGGCGAAAACGGCGCACACCTACTACGAGCGGGCGAGCCGGACGGTCTGCTACCTCTCCGCGGAGTTTCTCCTCGGCCCGTACCTGGAAAATCACCTCATCAACCTGGGGCTCTACGAGTTTTTCCGGCAGGCGGTGGGGGAGCTGGGCCTCGACTTCCGGGAGCTGATCGATCAGGAGGAGGAGCCGGGGCTGGGGAACGGCGGCCTCGGCAGGCTGGCCGCCTGCTACCTCGATTCGCTCGCTACGCAGGATATCCCGACGATCGGCTACGGGATCCGCTATGAATTCGGCATCTTCACCCAGTTGATCCGCGACGGGTGGCAGGAGGAGCAGGCCGACCAGTGGCTCCGCAAGGGGAATCCCTGGGAAGTGGCGCGGCCGGAGATCACCTACGACATCCCCTTCGGAGGCCATACCGAGGGGGGATTCGACGGATCCGGCCGGTACCGCGTCCGGTGG
>JBFYYH010000295.1:0-2912 GCA_041310125.1 Syntrophaceae bacterium
ATCGTTGGCGAGATATCCAGAGGATTTGCAATTAGAAACGTCGGGTAGCTTTTCAGGCGGCGGAGGATTTTGCCGGTCGTCCTCATCGGGCGGAGGGTTTTCATGCAGGTGATCTACGGCATCAACCCGCTTCTCGAGATCTTTCTTTCCCGCCCCGCAATGCTGGAGAAGGTGGTCGTCGCGGACGGGAGGGGGGGCGAGGCGGTCCGAAGAATCCTCAAACTTGCGGCGGAAGGGGGGATTCCCGTCGAATTCGGCGGAAGGGCCCGGGTGGAGGCGCTGGCCCCCCGACGGGTCCATCAGGGGATCGTTGGGCTCTGCCGGGAGCAGGCCTGCGCCACGGTCGATGACGTGATTGCCAATCGGCAGAGCGCCTCCGGACACAGCCTGGTCGTTTTGCTCGACCGCGTCACCGATCCTCAAAACCTGGGTTCGATCATCCGGACCGCCCACGCATGCGGCGCGAACGGCGTCATCATTCCCGAAAACCGTTCCGCCTCCATGACCGGTTCCGTGGCAAAGGCATCCGCGGGGGCGGTTCAATACCTGCCGACGGCGGTCGTGGTCAACCTGGTCCGGACCATCGAATATCTGAAGGAGAGAGGATTCTGGATTTTCGGCGCCGATGCGTCGTCCGAGCGGAGCATCCATTCCGCGGACTATGAAGGGGATGTCGGTCTTGTCCTGGGAAGCGAGGGGCAGGGGATCCGGCCCCTGATCCGGAAGAAATGCGATTTTCTGATCTCCATCCCGATGAGGGGACGGGTCTCTTCTCTGAACGTTTCGGTGGCAGCGGGAATCATCCTTTACGAGATTCTCAGAAAATGGGAGAAAGGATCTTGAACTATGCCGACATTTATCTGGAGTGCGGAAACCAAAAAGGGTGAAACCCGGAAGGGCGAGATCGATGCCGCCGATGAGGCGACCGCTCGGGCGCAGCTCCGCCGGCAGGGATACAAATCCATCGGCGTCAAGAAGAAACCGAAAGACCTGCTGGAGTATCTGCCCTTTCTGCAGCAGAAAGTTTCGGAAAAGGATGTGGTCGTCTTTGCCCGTGTCTTCGCCACCATGATCAATGCGGGCCTTCCCCTGATCCAGTGCCTCGAACTGCTCGGGAAACAGGAGCAGAACAAGACCTTTGCCAAGGTGATCGGCGCCATCAAAGAGGACATCGAGGGGGGCTCCACGCTGACCGATGCCCTCCGGAAATACCCGGCCATCTTCGATGATCTCTTCGTGAATCTGGTGGCGGCCGGGGAAAGCGGTGGAATCCTGGATGTCATTCTCCAGCGCCTCTCGGGATACATGGAAAAGGCAATGAAGCTCAAAAGCAAGGTCAAGGGGGCCATGACCTATCCGATCAGCGTTCTGGTCATCTCGATCGGCGTCGTGGCCGTCCTCTTGCTCAAGGTGATCCCGGTCTTCCAGAAGATGTTCGAGGGAATGGGCTCGGCCCTGCCCGGCCCGACCCAGTTTCTGGTGGATGCCAGCCAGTTTGCGCAGGATTATTTTTTCTATATGCTCATCGGTCTGGCCGCCCTTGTGTACGCTTTCAAGAGATATTACAAGACCGAGAAAGGGACGCTCGTGATTGATGCCCTGATCCTGAAATCGCCGGTCTTCGGACCCCTGATGAAGAAGGTGGCCGTGGCCAAGTTCACGAGAACCCTCTCCACGATGATGACGAGCGGGGTGCCCATCATCGAAGGACTCAACATCGTCAGCAGGACGGCGGGAAACAAGATCATCGAGAACGCGCTGATCAAGACCAAATACAGCATCAGCGAAGGAAAGACGATTGCCGAGCCCCTGATGGAAACGGACGTCTTCCCGTCCATGGTGGTCCAGATGATCGCCGTTGGAGAGGCGACGGGCGCCCTGGATACGATGCTCACCAAGATCGCCGATTTCTACGATGACGAGGTGGATGCGGCCGTTGGTGCGATGACGGCGCTGCTGGAACCTTTCATGATGGTCTTTCTGGGCGGGGTGGTCGGCGGGATGATCATCGCCATGTATCTGCCCATCTTCCAGATGGCCGCAGCCGCAGGCTGAAGCGGGGCATGTGCGTCGGGAAGGCCAGGGACAAGACACTCCGTACCGGGTGAGGGGAGCGTCGGACAAAAAAATGGTCGGGATGGCGCGATTTGAACGCGCGACTCCTGCGTCCCGAACGCAGTGCCCTACCAAGCTGGGCCACATCCCGACAGAAGCACCCCATAACCAATTCGGGGGAGTTTGTCCACCATTATTTTTATCGCGCCCAAAATCGTCTGAAAAAGCCTCTTCCCCTCAGGCGGGATCCCTGGGCCGGTTTCAAGGGAAGGCTGCTGCTCCGGAGGATCTTGGAATACAGCCCCCGGGTTGATTTGCTAAAGGTCGTCGTCGGGAATGAGAGGCGAAAGGGTCATTGTATTTTGCGATTCCGCATGTTACAATCTCTCCAAAAGGGATCTGCGGGAGACGAATCGTGATCATCTACGATCTGAGATGCCGGGGCGAACATCCGTTCGAAGGGTGGTTCAAGGACAGGGCGGCTTTCGAGCAACAAAAGGCGCAGAGCCTCATTGCGTGTCCCGTGTGCGGAAGCACGGTCGTGACGATGGTTCCTTCTTCGGTGGCCATCCGCGGCCGCGATCACCGTTCCGATTCGGAAAAAGGGGGGTCAGGGGCGCCGCCGAAACTCCTCCGGCAATTCCAGGAATACATTCACAAGCACTTCTCTGATGTGGGCGACCGGTTTGCGGAGGTTGCCCTGCGGATTCACCACGGAGAAGAAGAGAGAAAAAATATCCGGGGAACCACGACTCCAGAAGAAGAAGAAACGCTGCAGGAAGAGGGCGTTGCCTTCATCAAAATCCCCCTCCCGAAGTATGACGGATAGGGCCTTCGCCGCCCCCCCATCATCATGA
>JBFYYH010000296.1:0-3657 GCA_041310125.1 Syntrophaceae bacterium
GCTGATCCTGGGGAGCTTCACGGAGGGGCTGGAGGCCTTCGGCGCCTTTACGCTCTCGAAATATGTCAAGGCCTACAGCGACCCCGCCTTCGCCGACATCCTCTGGAACACGGTCGTCTTCACGATCGGCTCGGCCGTCGTCGCCACCGTCCTGGCGCTGTTCCTGGCCTACCTGAACAACCGGACAAACATCCCCTTCAAGTTCCTCTTCCGGATCATCTCGATCATCCCGATGATGGTTCCGCACATCCTCTTCGCGGTGAGCTGGGTGCTGCTGCTGAACCCCTCGAACGGGATGATCAACCTCTTCATGAGGCAGATCCTGGGAATGGACGGATTTACGCTGAGCATCTACACGATGCAGGGGATGATCCTGGTGGAGGGGCTGTTGGACCTGCCGATCGCCTACCTGGTGATCGCCCCGGCGATGTCGGCCTTCGACGTCTCACTGGAGGAGTCCTCCCGGGTCTGCGGGGCGTCGAACCTGCGGACGCTGACCCGTGTGACCCTGCCGATCCTCCGGCCGGCAATTCTGGCGGCGATGACCCTCGTCATCGTCCGCAGCCTCGCCTCCTTCGCCGTCCCTTCGGTTATCGGAATGCCGGGGAGGATCTACGTCCTGGCGACCCACATCTACCGGGTCGTCGCCACGGGCTTCGCCACGGATTACGGCCTCGCGGCGGCGGTGGGCATGAGCGCCCTGGCTGCCTCGATCACGCTGATCTACCTCTACCGGCACCTGACGCAGGAGGGGGAGAAGTACGTGACGATCTCCAGCCGCGGCTTCCGGCCGACCGTGATCGACCTCAAGGGGGCCAGGTACCCGCTCTTCGGGATCGTCGGCATCCTCTCGTTCGTCCTGATCGTCCTGCCTGTCCTTGTCCTGTTCTACACGTCGCTCGTCCCTTACTCGATGGTGCCCAGCGCGAAGGCCTTCGCGATGATGAGCTGGAAGCACTGGATCGCGGTCCTCAAGGATCCCATCTCCCTGCTCTCGCTCAAGAACAGCGTTTACCTCGGCGTCGGCGGGGCGACGCTGGGGATCGTCCTCTCCTTCTTTGTGGCCTACGTGATCGTCAAGGTCCGGACGAAGGCCTCTGGCTTCCTGGAGTCCCTGAGCTTCCTCTCCTTCTCCTTCCCGGGGATCGTCGTCGGGATCGGCTTCATGTGGTTCTTCGTCCAGACGCCCCTCTACGCGACGATCTGGGCGCTCCTGATCGGCTATATCGCCACCTACCTGCCCTACGGGATCCGTCCGCTGACGAGCGCCTTCGTACAGATCCACAGCCACCTGGAGGAGTCCTCACGGGTCTGCGGCGGCGGCGCCCTCTACACGATGCGGCGGATCGTCATCCCGCTCCTGATCCCGGGGATCGTCTCCGGCTGGATCCTGATGGCTACGATGTTCGTCCGGGAGCTGAGCCTCTCGGTCGTCCTCTCCCGGCCGGGGACGGAGGTCCTGGCCGTCCAGATCCTGCGCTTTTCGGAGGACGGCCTCTGGGGGCGGCTCTCCGCGCTGGGGATCATCATGATCGGCATCTCGACGACCCTCGTCGTGATCGCTTCCTGGATCGGCGCTAAATTTACCAAAGTGAATTAATTTCCGGGATACCCTCACAAACGGAAGCGGGCGCGGAATCCGCAATCCCGCGCCCCTTCTTCCCCCCGTTGCGGCCGCGCATCCGCCGTTGTCGATCCGGCCGCGGCCGTCAACGCTCCACGAAGCTCACCAAAGTGAGTTGATTCGAAGGGGGAGCTCTTCACAGAAAGACATGGGTGCAGAACCTGCGGTTCCTTTATCCCCCGCTTTCAGCAGTTCTTTGTTCTTGTGGATCCGTTTGCAGCCGTCAGTCGGCCTTCAGTGCTGCAAGGGCTCTAGGCACCGTCTCCTCCGGGCTGATCTTGTACCAGGCCTCGACGATCTTCCCCTTTTCATCGATCAGAAAAGCGGAGCGGGTGATGCCGAAATACCTCTTTCCGTACAGCGACTTCTCCCCCCAGACCCCGTAGGCCTCAGCGACCGCGTGGTCCGCGTCGGAGAGGAGGGGGAAGTTCAGGGAGAGCTTTTCGCTGAATTTCCGCTGCGCCGCGGGCGGATCGGGGCTGATCCCGACCGCGTCCGCTCCGAGGGTGTGAAGCTCCGCCAGTGCGTCCCGCACGGCCTCGGTCTGCTTCATTCACCCGGAGGTCCCGGCCTTCGGGAAGAAATAGGCCAGCAGTTTTTGCCCCCTGAAATTTCCCAGCTTTACCGTCTCTCCCGCCGGGTCCGGCAGCGCGAATCCCGGGGCCCTGTCGCCTTTCTTCAATGCCGCCATCGTTCAAACCCTCCCTGGAATTCTTGCGACGGGTTACCCGATTTATCTGCTTTTTAAGCAACTCTTTAGATCACGATAGTAATTCTCATGAGAGCCGATCATGACAAGTTCCAAATCTGTGCCGGCTTTCCTATATGCCAACAAATATAAATTCGTCTTGAGCTTGAATTTATGGACAAACACACCTTTCAAATCACCCTTTTTCTCTTCACCAACATTCGGGTTTTCAGCAATATTCCTCACTTCACGATCTAAAGCAGCTTTTTCATCTTTAGACATTTTCTTTACTTTCTTCTCAAATAATCTCGATTGGTAGATTTTCATGGGGCAACCTATCCGAATTTGTATTCTTTCTTTTCACCCTGATCTAATTCATCGAGACCGATCAAGATTTCTTTAATGAGAGAATATGACAAATCCGGATTTTCCTCAGCACACTTTCCCATCCGCGCCCAATGCTCGATTTGACCTGCCAGGGAGCGATGATCGATGCGGCTGAATCTCTTTGCTTCATCAACCAGTTCTTCTGATATTCTAACGGCTGTGGGCATAATTTCCCCTCCAAAATGCTTTTGCATACATAATATTGGAATATGCAATATTATGCAACATTTAATTTCATAAGTGAACGGATTCCTTGTTATCGATCGGAAATTGTGACAGGATGCGCCGCTCGGGAGGGAAGGGCATGGGCGGGTTTCGTCTGGTCAGCGAGTTCACGCCGCGGGGGGATCAGCCGCAGGCGATCGCCGGCCTCGTCGGGGGGCTGGAGAGGGGGGAGGAACACCAGGTCCTCCTCGGCGTCACCGGCTCCGGGAAGACCTTCACGATGGCGAACGTCATCGCCGCCGCGGACCGCCCCGCCCTCGTGATCGCCCACAACAAGACCCTCGCTGCCCAGCTCTACGGGGAGTTCAAGTCCCTCTTCCCGGAGAACGCCGTCGAGTACTTCGTGAGCTACTACGACTACTACCAGCCCGAAGCCTACATCCCCAGCACCGACACCTACATCGAGAAGGACTCCGCGATCAACGAGGAGATCGACAAGCTTCGCCACGCCGCCACCCACTCCCTCCTCGAGCGCCGCGACGTGATCATCGTCGCCAGCGTCTCCTGCATCTACGGCCTCGGCTCGCCGGAGGCCTACCAGGGGATGCTTCTGCTGCTCGAAGAGGGGATGGAAATCCCGCGTGACAAAATGCTCGCCCGTCTCGTCGAGATCCAGTACGAGCGCAACGACATCGATTTCTCGCGCGGCACCTTCCGGGTTCGTGGCGACGTGGTGGAGGTCTTCCCGGCCTACGAGCGCGAGAAGGCCCTGCGCATCGAGTGGAGATCGGAA
>JBFYYH010000297.1:0-4336 GCA_041310125.1 Syntrophaceae bacterium
GTACCTCCAGATCAGCGCCTGGATCAAGGACCTGATCCAGTCCGGACGGTACGAAAAGGGCGCCAGTCTTCCATCGGAGGTGGAGCTCGCCAGGATCTGCCAGGTGAACCGCAACACCCTCCGGCAGGCGATCTCGGAATTGACGGCGGCGGGCATCCTGCGAAAGGAAAAAGGGCGCGGAACCTTTGTCTGCGCAGAGACGCCCCTGGCGATCAAACACCGACTCAAGAGCATCTCCAGCTTCAGCGACGATCTGCGGGAGCTCGGCATCGAGGAGAGAACCCGGATCGTCAAAAAGGGGGTGGAAGAGGCGAAGGAGCCGGTGGCCCGGAAACTGATCCTCAGCCCGAACGGCTCCGTGGTCGCGATCCGCCGTCTGAGGACGGGGAACCAGGTGCCGTTCATCTACGAGGAGAGCTATCTTCCCTACCAGACATTCAAGGATATCCTGGAGATGGATCTCACCGGCTCCATGTATCAGCTCATCTACGAGCGCTTCAATGTCACGCTGACACGATCGGACCAGACGATCCGGGCGGTGAATCTCAAGGGCCGCATCGCTTCCTACCTGAACGTCCCGGAGAATACGGCGGCTTTTTTCATGGAGAGCCTGACCTATGACGAAAACAACCTCCCGGTCGAGCTCCTCTACTCCTATTACCGGGGGGACAAGTACCTCTTCGAGGTGGAACTGGGGCGCTACCACATCCGGGAGAATCCCTTCCGTGAAGATTGACGTCTCGAGACCTTTGAAAATCGGAATCCCTTTGAGCACGGATCTTTTTTCGCGCTTGAAGGGATCCGATTTTCAAGTTGTGCCAAGGTCTCGTCTTGTTCCGGGAAGAGGAAGATTGAGCTTGCTATTTCAAGATCCAGCATGTATATACATCTAAACAGACAGGGACCATCATAAAACCAACCAGGGGGGAATATGCAGGAACGCAATTTGTTGGAGAGGCTGGTGGAGGTAAGCCCCGGCATGGAGATCTGGTGGGATTCTTCCCCCGTGATCTTCGAGAACTGGTGCCGGAAGCTGCTGGCCAAGGCCGGTGAGGGGGAGCGGGAGACGCTGAAGCGCCAGTTTGCCCGGATGTACGACAGAGAGAACCCGGAGTCATCGCTTTTTCGCGGTGTGACGACGAACCCCTCTCTTTCCCTTCAAGCCATCCAGGATGACAAGCCGTACTGGAAAGAGGTGACGAAGGGGCTGATCCGCGAAAATCCGGGGTTGGACCGGGAGTCTCTTTTCTGGCTTCTCTACAAGGATGTGGTCCGGCGCGGATCCGAGATGTTTCTGCCGCTGTTTGAAAAGACCCGCTACCGCGAAGGATACCTCTCCGGCCAGGTGGATCCGCGGAAATCCTTTGACCGGGACGAGATGATCCGGCAGGCGATGGAGCTGGCCGCCATCAACCCCAATGTGATGGTCAAGGTTCCCGGAACACGGGAAGGGTACGAGGTGATTGAGATCCTCACCTCGCGCGGGATCGCCACCAACAATACGCTGACCTTTGTCCTGCCCCAGCTGATGGACTGCGCCAAGTCCGTTCAGCGGGGTCTGGAGACGGCCCGGAAGAACAACGTCGATCTCACCCGCTGGCGCTCCGTGATCACCCACATGGAGGCCCGCTACGGAGACCTGGGAGGTTTGAGGGATTTCGCGAAGGAGAAGGGGATCGAACTTTCGGAGGGCGACGTCCGCCTCGCGGAACTGGCGATCTTCAAGAAGGCGTACCGTCTGGTCCGCGAGCGGAACTACCCCAGCAAGATGCTCTCCTGCTCCCTGCGCGTCGGGCCGACGGTGGACGGGACCCTCAAGCTCTGGCATCTGGAGGAAAAGGCGGGGGCCGGCATCGTGGTCACCTGTCCCCCCTCCTTTATCGACGAGGTGATCCACTTCCCCGATCCGGAAAAGATCGTTTTTCAGAAGGGCCGGATCGATGAGGAGATCCCGAAAGGGGTCCTGGAGAAGCTGCTCCGGATCCCCTATTTCGAACGGGCCTATGCGGAGGACGGCTACACCCGCGACGAGTACAACACCCACCCCTCTCTGGTCAAGACGGCCCAGCAGTTCTCGAAGGCGACGGAGGATATGGTCGCATTCGCTGCAAGCTGTCTCGAGGAGGATTCACCGCGCGCCTGATGCCGCAGCCGTTTGGTTGTCTCAGAGGAGAGATGTCGCGCCAAGGGGGGGCCGGTGCGGCCGAACCGACGGGAGGGAATAGAAGGGCGATTGCCCTGAAACGAAAACCATGAACGCCGATGGATGCACCATCCGCACGAAAGGAGACCCAAGATGAAAGAGTTGAAGGATTGGTTTGTTCCCTGGTTGATGAAGGCGAGGGAGTACAACACCGCCATTCTGGACAAGGCCTGGGCGAATCCGAATCACGGCCGCCTGATGCTGAACGAAAACCCCCTCCCCCCCTCGGAGAAGGTGGTCCGGGCGGTCACGGAGATCCTGAAGCACGGGAACCGCTACCCGGACAGCATGCTGCGGCTGCGGACCAAGCTGGGGAACCTTCACAATCTGGGGCCGGACAACATCGCCCTCTGCAACGGCTCCTCCGAGATCATCGACTCGATGATGCGCATCTTCCTCCAGCCGGGAGATGAATTCATCATCTCCACTCCGACCTTCGAGCTTTTCCCGCCGCGGGCGGAACTGGCCGGCGGGAAGGTGGTCTCCGTTCCGCTCAGAAAAGAGGACCTCCAGTACGACGTGGACGGGATGCTGGGCGCGGTCACGCCCCGGACCAAGCTGATCCTCGTGATCAATCCCAACAACCCGACGGGGATCTTCATCGACGACAAGGACCTGATCCGCTTCTGCGAGACGGGGATCCCCCTCTGCATCGACGAGGCCTATCTGGACTACCATCCGGAAATCCCCTCCAAGGACTTCCTGCTCAAGAAGTACCCCCAGGTCTTCCTCTCCCACACCTTCTCCAAGGCGCACGGCTTCGCCGGAATCCGCTTCGGGTACATGGTGGGGACGGAGGAGATGGTCAAGGCCTTCAACGCGATGTTCCTCCCCTGGAACGTGAGCCTCATGGCCATGGCTGCCGCGGAGGCGATCCTCGACAATCCCGAGGAGGTCGTGGCGAAGGTGAGGCACAACAACCGCTGGATGGACGTGTTCACCGAGGAGCTCGTCAAGGTCGGTCTCAAGCCCTTTCCGGCCCACGGCAACTACATGCTGATCGACGCCACCATGACGGGAAAGACCACCGCCGAAATCCTTGCGGCCGGCCTCGAGAAGGAAAAGATCTTCCTGAAGAGCATCAAACCGATCCACGGAAAAGACGGCTATTTCCGGGTGACGCCCGGCGTGGACGAGGAGAATGAGCGGTTCGTGCGGTTCGTCCGGAACTACTTCGGAAAGAAATGATGGGAAGGGCGGGGCGAAACCGTCCCGCCTAAAGCCCCCTCCCGGAATGCCCTCTCGCGCTTGCGGGCGGAGAGGCGGATGCCGCTCCGGCGCAGCGGGAAAGGGCGCGTGACGAAGCCGACGACCCTGCATCCCCTTGTTCGGACCTCCGCGGGCGGGCTGCTGTTTGATCCGGCGGATTCCGGGTCGCTGTCCTGCAAGCCATCTGGAGTAGGATGCATCCGATGCGGATTTATGTCTGCGTGAAACACGTCCCCGACACGGCGGCCAATATCCGGCCCCTGGGCGGGCCCGCCTTCGACGAGACCGTCAAGTTCATCATCAACCCCTATGACGAGCATGCCCTGGAGCAGGCGCTGCAGATCCGCGACAAGGCGGCCGGAAGCGAGGTCGTCGCGGTAACCGCGGGGCGCGAGACGGCGGCGGGCACCCTGCGCTGTGCCTTGGCCATGGGCGCCGACCGGGGGATTCTCGTCAAAACGGATGCCCATTTCACGGACCCGCTCGAGCTCGCCCAGCGGATCGGACGCGCCATCCGGGGGGAGGGGGATGGTCCTCCCTCTCTGATCTTTACCGGAAAACAGTCCGTGGACGAGGAGGGGATGCAGATGCCCTATCGGCTGGCGGCCCTCCTCGATCTGCCCGTCGCGGTCGACGTGGTCGCCTTTTCCATGGAGGGGGAGCGGGTCACCGTCGAACGGGAAATCGAAGGGGGGCGCGAGGTGGTCGAGATGAGCCTCCCCTGTGTCATCGGGGCGGCCAAGGCGCTCAACCGGCCCCGCTGTCCAACCCTCCCAGACGTCATGAAGGCCAGAAAGAAAGAGATCCGGGTGATCGAGAAGGAGGAGCTTCCCGCTTCCGTTTTTACCCCTTCCCTGGAGGTCCTGGATCTGGAATCCGTGCCGGACCGGGGAAGAGGAGAAATCCTCCAGGACAGCCCGGAAA
>JBFYYH010000298.1:0-9247 GCA_041310125.1 Syntrophaceae bacterium
CGAGAGGATCACGATGCCCGAGGTCCTCACCCGGACGGCCGCGCGGTTTCCCGACCGAACGGCGCTTCTCTTCATGGGGAAGAGGATCCCCTACCGGGAGCTGGAGGCGGAGGTGAACCGCTTCGCGCGGGCCCTCACCGAAATCGGGGTGAAGCCGGGCGACAAGGTGGCGATGCTGCTGCCCAACATGCCGCAGCTTGTCATCGCCGACTACGCCGCCTTCCGGATCGGCGCGGTCACGGTGATGAACAACCCCCTTTACACGGAGCGCGAACTCGCCTACCAGCTCAGCGACTCCGACGCCACCGTCCTCGTCACGCTGGACATCCTTTACCCGCTGGCGATGAGCCTCAAGAGGAAGACGGGGCTCCGCTCCGTCATTTTCTGCCACATCACCGACTACCTCCCCTTCCCCGGCAACAAGCTGCTCCCCTACTTGAAGAAGGAGTTGTACCGAAGGATCCCGCAGGAAGATGGCATCCACGAATTCCTCCCCCTCCTCCAGCGCCAATCCGAAGCGCCGCTGGAAAACACCGCCCGCTGGGAGGAGGTCGGCGCGCTCCTCTACACGGGCGGGACGACGGGGGTGAGCAAGGGGGTCATGCTGACCCACGCAAACATCTCCTGCAACGTCCAGCAGCTCCGGGCCTGGTTCCCCGACGCGAAGGACGGCGAGGAGAGCATGCTCGCCGTCTTCCCCTTTTTCCACGCCGCCGGCTGGACGGGGATGCAGAACCTCTCGATCCTCGCCGGCTGGACGGACATCCTCGTCCCCCGTCCCGAGCCGGGGGTGATCATCGAGATCCTGAAGAAGTGGAAGCCGACCATCCTGCCGGGCGTGCCGACGATCTACATCGGCCTCCTGGCCCGGGAGGAGTTCCGGAGGATGAACCTCTCCTCCCTGAAGGGATTCCTCGCCGGGGCGGCGCCCCTCCCGCTGGAGGTGATCCGGAAGCTCAAGGCCCTCAAGGACGGCCCGGTGATCAACGTCTACGGCCTCACCGAGATCAGCCCGATGGGGACCGCCACCCCCTGGGGCGGGGACGAGAAGCCGGGGACCGTCGGCGTGCCGCTCCCCGGCACGGACCTGAAGATCGTGGACCTGGAGACGGGGGCGAGGGAGCTCCCGGCGGGCGAGGCGGGGGAGGTCTGCTTCAAGGGGCCGCAGGTGATGAAGGGCTACTACAAGAGGCCGGAGGAGACCGAAGCGGCCCTGAAGGAGGGCTGGCTCTACACGGGGGACATCGGCTTCCTCGACGCCGACGGCTACCTGACGGTCGTGGACCGGAAGAAGGACCTGATCCTGGCGAGCGGCTTCAACATCTACCCCAAGGAGGTGGACGAGGTCCTCTATGCTCACCCGAAGGTCCTCGAGGCCTGCACGATCGGCGTGCCCGACGAGTACCGGGGCGAGACGGTGAAGGCCTACGTCGTCCTCAAGCCGGGGGAAGAGGCGACGGCGGAAGAGATCGCCGACCACTGCAAGAAGACGCTCGCCCCCTACAAGGTGCCGAAGATCGTCGAGTTCATCGGGGAGCTGCCGAAGAGCGCGGTGGGGAAGGTCCTCCGCCGCGAGCTGAAGGAGTTGGACCGGAAAACAAGAAAGGTCAAAGTTTAGAATACGGAGCTTCCGACCCGCTCCGATAGAAGCGGAAAATTGTGGTGTAGGGAGCGGGGCACAGCCGGGCCGCATTGGAGATCTTGCGGGGTACCCTTTGCGCACAGCGGAACGCCCGCCGAGAAAACTGTCGCGCCTTCAGGCGCGATTATTCCCGGGCAGCGAAGCGAGCAGCTACAGGGTCGCAAGATGTCCAGCGGTCAGGCTGTGCCCCACTCCCCGCGAACCCCCAATGAAGGAGGTGCATCTTGAAGCTGGCCGACACACAATTGAACACACTGACATTCTCGGAGCCGGAACCCGGGATCGGGCTCGTAACGCTGAACCGCCCGGAGCGGCTCAACGCGATCAACCCCGCGATGATCGAGGACTGGGAGGCGCTCTTCGGCGCCCTTTCCCGGGAAGAGGGGATCCGCGTCCTGCTCCTCACCGGAGCGGGGCGGGGCTTCTGCTCCGGGGCCGATCTGAGCGAGGCCCTGGATCAGCGGAATTCGGAGGCCTTTGCCGACCCGGAGCATTTCCTCAGGCTCGCCCAGGAGCGGTACGCCGGCCTCATCCTCGGACTGCGGGCGATCCCCCAGCCGGTGATCGCCGCGGTGAACGGCGCGGCGGCCGGAGCGGGCCTCTGTCTGGCGCTGGCCTCCGATGTCCGGTTCGCCTCGCCCGCGGCCTGCTTCATCGCCTCGTTCATCAACATCGGCCTCTCCGCCGGCGAACTGGGAACGACCTATCTCCTGCCCCGCCTCGTCGGCCTCTCCGCGGCGGCCGAGATCCTCTACACCGGCCGGAAGGTGGGCGCCGAGGAGGCGCTGCGGATCGGCCTGGTGAACCGGGTCGTCCCGCCGGAGGCGCTTCTCGAAACCGCCATGGCCTGCGCGCGGCAGATGACTGCCAAAAACCCCGCGGGCCTGCGGCTGACCAAGCGCGCCCTCGACCGGAACATCGATGCGCCCTCGCTCGCGGCGGCGATCGATTTCGAGAACCGCAACCAGTCGCTGATGGTTTTCTCCGGGGAATTCTTCGAGCTGATCCGCCCCTTCTCGCGGCAGCCGGAAAAGAAATGAGCGGACCCGTCGGGACGAGGGTCCGGCGGTCGGGCACCCAATCGACCACGGACTTCTCCGGCGCCGGAGACAGGCCCTTGCAGCCAAACGCTTGTTTGTCTGCGCCGGCAACCGCTCGCAGAAAAGGATGGCGGAACTTATTTGCGAGGGCAGTCAGATTGAATGCAGAAGATTCAAATTCAACCCGCATCGGCCTGATCGCCGACAGCCACGGAGACCGGGAGGCCACGGAGAAAGCGATCCGTCTCCTCCGGGGTCGCGGCGCCGGTCTTCTCGTCCATCTGGGGGATTTCTGCGACTCGGTCCGCCATGAGCGGACGGCGGAGATGATCGACCTCCTCCGGGAAGAGAAGATTCTCGCCGTGAAGGGGAACAACGACTTCCTCGTGGAGAGCATGCTGGCCGATCCCCGCCGGGCGGCCGATGCAACAGGCGAAAGGGTGATGGCCTTCCTGAGGGCTGTCCCCGTCACGCGCACCCTGGACGGCATCCGTTTCTCCCACTCGCTCCCCTTCGATTCGCTGCGGTCGTTCTACGAACCGATCGACACGGGGAACACCGGGAGGGCAGCGAAGCTCTTTGCGGAGGCGGATTTTCCGCTCCTCTTCTGCGGCCATTCGCACCACCCGGTTCTCTTCCGGAACGAAGGGGGACAGGTCACGCGCGAGACGATGGCCCCGGGGGAAAGAAGGATTCTAACCGCTCCCCGAGGCGATGGATCGGGCGTGCGGACGAGATCGTCCGGGGGCGGGACTCCCGTCCCGGAAAAGCCCGGGATGGCCTCCGGCCGGGATCCCGGATCTTCAGGACGCGAAGGGAGCACCGACAAGGCGCGCTTCATCGCGGTCGTCGGAGCGGCAATGAACGGCGAGTGCGCCCTGTACGACCGCGGGACCGGCGCCTATGAGCGTTTACGGATTGGTTGACAAGGAGGGAGCGATGGAAGTCTTCGGCCTGCAGAAGGACCTCGATGCATTCGCCTATCTGATCCCCCGCCGCCAGGAGCGGATCGCCCAGACCTCGGCGGAGCCGGTCCGGGACGACCCCATCAACGCCCTGGCCCGGAAACTTCACCCGGAACGGATCGACCTCGTCGTTGCGGAGATCCGCGACGAGAGCCCCTCGATGCGGACCTTCTGTCTGAAACCGGCGCCCGGAACCGGTCTTCCGGTCTTTCGCGCCGGCCAGTACCTGAGCGTCAAGGCGCAGGTGGGGGACGCCTGGATCACGCGGCCCTACTCGATCGCCTCGGCGCCCTCCGACGCCCTCGGCCCGGAAGGATTCTTCGAGATCGCCATCCGCCGCAAGGAGGGAGGGTTCTTCACCGAGCACCTCCGGCAGAATTGGCGGGTGGGTTCGCAGGTCAGCGTCTCCGGCCCGCACGGGACCTTCTATTATGAACCCCTCCGGGACCTCCCCGGGATCGTCGCCTTGGCCGGCGGAAGCGGGATTACGCCGTTTCGGTCGATGATCCGGGAGATCGCCGCGGGGAGGCTCGACGTGCGGATCACCCTCCTCTACGGAATCCGCCTCCCCGGCGACATCCCCTTCGAAAAGGAGCTGCGGGAGCTGGCCGCCCGCCTGCCGGAGAAGATTCGTGTCGCCATCGTCTGCAGCGAACCCGACGCGGCCTGGTGCGGCCCGAGCGGATTTCTCTCCGCGGCCTGCATCCGCGACCACGCGGGCGACCTCGCAGGGAAAAGCCTCTTCCTCTGCGGTCCCGCCGAGATGTACCGCTTCCTCGACCCGGAGCTGGCCTCCCTGAAGATCCCGAAGCGGCGGATCCGCCGTGAGGTCTTCGGCGAGGAGGCCGCGGTCGCCGCCCGGCCGGATTTCCCGGAATCGGCGAAGGGCAAGACCTTTTCGATGACCGTCCGGACGGGGACTTCGGTCAGGACCTGTCCGGCGAAGGCCGAAGAGACGATCCTCGCCGCCCTGGAGCGGGCGGGGATCGCCCCCGACTCCCAGTGCCGCTCCGGCGAGTGCGGCCTCTGCCGCTCGGAGCTGGTCTCCGGCGAGGTCTTCACCAAACCGGAGGACGACGGCCGCCGCGAGGCGGACCGCCGGCTCGGCTTCATCCACCCCTGCGCGGCCTATCCCCTCTCCGCTCTCGATCTCCGCCTGCCCCTCACCGGCGCCGCGGCAAAGGGCGGACCCCATTTCGACGAATCCTACGATGCCGTCGTCATCGGCGCGGGGAACGGCGGCCTCGCCGCCGCGCTGAAGCTGGCCGTCGAGGGGGCCCGCGTCCTCCTCCTCGAGCAGCACAGCCTGCCCGGAGGATTTGCCACGAGCTTCGTCCGGGGGCGCTTCGAGTTCGAGCCCTCGCTCCACGAACTCTCCAACGTGGGCCCGGAGGAGAACCGGGGATTCGTCCGGAAATTCCTCAACGACGAGGGGGGCGCGGACTTTGCGTTCGTTCCCGTCCCCGAGGCGTACCACCTGATCCTCACGGAAAAGGGGATCAACCTGAAGCTCCCCTTCGGGATCGAGAACTTCATCAACGCCGTGGCCTCGGACGTTCCGGAGAGCCGGGAGCTGCTCGTGAAGTACCTCGGGGTGTGCAAGGAGGTCTACGACGGGATCTCCTACGTTTCCCGGATGAAGGGGCAGCCCGACCCGCAGGTGCTGATGGACAAGCACCCGGCCTTCCTGACCACCGCCGGCTACACGGTGGAGGAGGTGACGCGGAAGTTCGGCTTCCCCGAGGCGGCGCTCGACCGGATCTACCCCTACTGGTGCTACCTGGGTCTCCCGGTGGACCGGCTTGCCTTCACGATCTGGGCGCTGGTCCTCTACGACTACCTCTGCAGGGGGGCCCACATCCCGACGGAGCGCTCCCACGGGATGTCCGCTTCCGTCGACGCCCGGATCCGGGCGCTGGGCGGGCAGACGGAGTACGGTGTGAAGGTCGCGAAGATCCTTGTGGAGGAGGGCCGCGTCGCCGGCGTGGAGACGGCCTCGGGCGAGCGGATCAAGACGCGCTACGTCCTGTCGAACGCCTCGCCGAGCCTGGTCTACGGAAGGCTGATCGACCCGCCGGAGGCGGTCCCCGAGGGGGCATTCCGTCTCGTCAACGCCCGGAAGACAGGATCGAGCGCCTTCGTCGTCTATCTCGGCCTCGACTGCCCGCCCGAGGCGCTGAACATCGACAGCTACGGCTATTTCATCGGCCTCGACATGGACACGAGGAAGGCCTACGAAAACTTCTTTTCCCTGGAGCCGCCGCGGATGCAGGCGACGATCTGTCTGAACATCGCCAACCCCGGCTGCTCTCCCCCGGGAACAACGATCCTCTCCCTGACGGCCCTCGCGGGACCCGACGCCTGGAGCGGGGTGAAGCCGGAGGAGTACGCGCGGACGAAGGAGCGCTTCGCCAGGGCGATGATCGACCAGTTCGGGGAGGCGCTCGGCTGCTCGCTGTGGGACCACATCGAGGAGATCGAGATCGCCGCCCCGCCGACCTTCGCCCGCTACACCGGCGCCTTCAAGGGGACGATCTACGCCTACGAGCAGGACCCCTGGGACTCCGTGATCGCCCGGTCGATGGCCGCCCCGCAGGAGCGGTTCATCCGGGGGCTGGAGTTCGTCGGCGGCGCGGCGCCGATGGGCAGCGGCTACGAGGCGACGATCCTCTCCGGCCGGACCGCCGCGCAGATGGTCCTGGCCAGGCTGAAGAAGGAACGCGAATCCGGAGACGCATCCAGGAATGAAACCCTTCCATCAAAATGAGGGAATGTCATGATCGGCTACATGAAGCGACATGAAAGCTATGTTAAGGACATATTGGAGAAGAATCCCGGCGCGGAGGCGATTGCAGATCTTCTCGCATATCACGACAGGCAGATCCTGTGGATTCAGCATGAAAGGCTGGCTCATCTGATCACCCTGCTGTTTGTCTGCTTGTTTGCCCTGCTTGTCCTGGGATTCACCATCCTGAACCCCGATATTCCGTTTTTTATCCTTGCTGCGATTCTGATCCTTCTGTCGGCGGCCTATGTGATCCATTACTACCGGCTGGAGAACGGCGTACAGCGGTGGTATGGGTTATCCAACCAGATCCATCAGAGATTGCGCTGATATGCCTGCCTCAAAGAGGCTATTGAACTGGAGATTCATCCTTCTGCTGGGCATGGCGGTCGCCCTGCTCGTGATGTATCTGCGACTGCCCAAGCCTTGCGAAGAACCCCTGACCTACCGGATCGGCCGAATCGACGAACGTTTCGGACTCACCCGTCTGGACTTTTCCATGGCCGTCAGAAAGGCCGCGGCCGTTTGGGGGCAGCCATTATCCCGTGAGCTTTTTCGAGAAGATCCCCAGGGAAAGATCGAGATCCATCTCATCTATGACTATCGTCAAGAGACATCGGACAAGCTGAGGCAGCTCGATGACAGGATGTCGGACACAAAGGGTTCCATTGAAGACATGAAGAGGCGTTATGAAAACCTAAAATCGGAGTATGAACAGAAGCGCATGGCCCTTGAAAACGATCTGCGCGCCCACAACGGGCGCGTGAATGCCTTCAATGCTGAAATCGAATCCTGGAGCCGGCAGGGCGGCGCCCCCGAAACGCAGCGCAGCAGACTGACTTCGGCGAAGAACGAGTTGAATGCGGATCGAGAGAGCCTCCGGGTCCGTCAAGATGTAGCCAAGCAATTGGCGGTCGAAGTGAACAGCATGGTGCTTTTCATCAATGAAACGGTCGCGAGACAGAATCAGGATGTGGGCCATTATCGGGATGTCGGAAGACGGTTGAGCGGTGAATTTCAGGAGGGGTTTTTTGAGAGCAAGGAAGGCAGACAATCCATCACGATCTACCATTTTGAAAACGAAGCCAAACTGATCCGGCTGCTGATCCATGAGCTGGGTCACGCTTTGAGACTGAAGCACAGTGACAATCCCCATGCGGTCATGTACCGGCTGAATCAATTCGATACAGCCGAACTGACGGCAGATGATATCGACGCCCTGAAGGCGAGATGTGAAGACAAGGAATGAACACCGACGACAAGGCGGAGGGTGAAAGATCTGTTGCTGGAGGAACATGGCCATAACCGATCAGTCGAACAAGAGCCAGTACGCATCCATCAGACGAATCAGAAAAGGATAGGTGACCCATGATGAGCAAATTATTCCTCGATGTCTTGGGCAATAAGGAACTGGTCGATGGTTACCAAATTGAAGATTCCATTGCCCAAAGATACAATCTGAAACCCGGGTCTATATGCCCGTTTACAGGCTTGCGTGTAGAGATATTGTCTCCCCAGCAAGTTCGCGCGGCGGAAAGAACCGAACGCCGGAAGATCATCAAACAGCAGAAAAAAACTCTCGCAAAAGCCAAAACGGTCGCGAAAAAACCGGCAGCCAAGAAACCGGTCAAAGCGAAGAAATGATTCTGACCCACCGCGGAAATACTTCCGCCGGGAACCAGGATATACTGTCGGGTTACCGGCGGATAAAACCCAAACGGCGCGGGAGAGGAAAAGGGGACAGAAATGACGCGGGCGGCCGTCGGCGAACCCCCGCGGGGATCCTCCACAATCGGCCATAATCTGCTTGACAGGACAGGACCACTTCCCTTATCGTCAGGCCAAATAGAAGCAACTCCTTTCAGATCGGATTAAAAAACCGGACAGACTGAACGACAAACAGGGGGTGGCTATGGACATTGCATCGTTTTTCCGCAGGGGATTGGGGGCCGGTGTCGTGATTCTTGCCGCGCTGGTATGCTTTTCAGCGATGGCCGTTTTGGCGGAAGCGGCAGATCCGTGCAAGAACCGGGGGGATCTCGACATTCGCTACTGCGATGAGGACGGCGATCTGATCGCCGACACCCCCAAGGATTCGAGCAAATGGCTCAACCCGGGCACGCTCATCTTTTCCTATACCGCGGTGGAAGACCCTTCCGTCTACGAGAACGTCTTCAAGGAACTCATGGTCCACATCGCCAAGGAGACCGGCAGGCAGGTGAAGTGGTACGGGCCGGAGTCCTATGCGGCGCAGGTCGAGGCGATGCGTTCCGGCCGTCTGCATATTTCCGGCTTTGCCGCCGGCGCAACGGTATACGGCGTCAACCTCGGCGGCTTTCATCCCGTGGCCATGATGGGCGACAAGAACGGCTCTTTTCGGGGATACCGGCTCTGGCTCATTACCCATAGGGACTCCGACATCAAGGGGATCAAGGACCTGAAGGGGAAAAAGGTCGCGCATGTGACGCCGGCATCCAACTCGGGCGACCAGGCGCCGCGGGCCCTGTTCAAAAAGCAGGGCATCACCCCGGACGTGGACTACAAGGTGGTCTTCTCGGGCAAGCACGACAATTCGATCATGGGGGTCGTCAACAGGGATTACGACGCCGCGCCGGTCGCCTCCACCGTGATGGAGCGGATGAAGGAGCGGAAGATGTTCGACCCGTCGGCGGTCCGAACGGTCTGGGAGTCGGACCAGTTTCCGGGCACCGCCTACGGGTATATCTATAACCTGCATCCCGACCTGCAGAAAAAGGTGCGGGAAGCGTTCCTGAGCTTTGACTGGAAGGGGACGGGGCTCGCCAAGGATTTCGGG